>DASTQT010000300.1:0-9033 GCA_035761605.1 Agromyces sp.
ACCAGCAGCAGGCTCTGCAGGAGCGGCCAGCGCCGGGCCTTCACGCCGATGAAGTAGGCGATCGGGTAGCTGAACAGGAGCGCGAACACGGTCGCCGCGAGCGCGTAGCCGAACGACCGTCCGATGTGCGGGAGGTAGTCCTGGATGACGGTGACGTAGTTCTGCCAGTTGAAGGCGTACTGGTACTGCCCGATGTCGCCGAACTCGCTCGGCGCCTGCAGGGACGTGAGGACGAGCGAGATCAGCGGAGTCAGGAAGAACAGGACGAGGTAGAGGATGCCGGGCAGGAGGAGGAAGAGCGCGATCGGGCTCTTGCGCTTCGGCGTCTGCGGCTGGGCCTCCGTCGTCGCGAATGCTGCGAAGGCCATCCTCAGCTGCCCTCGAGCTCCGAGATGAGCGCCTCGCGACGCTGCACCGCGATCGACTGCGTGTCGGCGTCGGCCGGGAAACGGCTCGACTCGTCGGGCTCGTCGGCGAGTCCGAAGCCGTGCTCGACGTCCCAGCTCACCCAGACCTCGGCGCCCTCGGCCGCGACCGGCCCGAACCCGACGTTCTGCGCGAACACCGAGATCGTGCCGACCCCGGGCACCGCGACGATGTACTCGGTGCTCACGCCCGCGAACGACACGTCGATGACGCGGCCGGGGCCGAGCCCATTGCGACCCGCGCCCGAGGCCGGCGCCTCGAGGTGCAGGGCCACCTTCTCGGGCCGCACGCCGACCGTGACGAGGCCCTGGTGCCGCTGCGAGCGCGCCGTGGGCACCGTGATCCGGTGGCCGCCGGCGTCGACCGTGATCGAGTCGCTCGTCGTGGCGACCACGTCGCCCGTGAACAGGTTGGACTTGCCGAGGAAGTTCGCGACGAACGCCGTGCGCGGCAGCTCGTAGAGTTCCTCGGGCGCGCCCATCTGCTCGATCGCGCCCTTGTTCATCACGGCCACGGTGTCGGCCATGGTCATGGCCTCCTCCTGGTCGTGCGTGACGTGGAGGAAGGTCAGGCCGACCTCCTCCTGGATCGTCTTGAGCTCGAGCTGCATCTGGCGGCGCAGCTTCAGGTCGAGCGCGCCGAGCGGCTCGTCGAGCAGCAGCAGTGCCGGGCGGTTCACGATCGCGCGGGCGAGCGCCACGCGCTGCTGCTGGCCGCCCGAGAGCTGGGCGGGGCGCCGCTGCGCCAGGTGGTCGAGCTCGACGAGCTTCAGGGCCTCGTGGGCCTTGCCGAGCGCATCGTCGATGCGGCGGCGCTTCAGTCCGAACGCCACGTTCTCGATGATCGACATGTGCGGGAACAGGGCATAGCTCTGGAACACGGTGTTGACCGGGCGCTGGTGCGACCGCGTGTCCGTGACGTCCTTGCCGCCGATGAGGATGCGGCCCTTGGTGGGCTCCTCGAGGCCCGCGACGAGCCGCAGTGTGGTCGTCTTGCCGCAGCCCGACGGGCCGAGCAGCGCGAAGAACGATCCCGCCGGGATGGTCAGGTCGAGCTCCTCGATGGCGGTGAACCCGGGGAAGCGCTTCTGGATGCCGACCAGTTCGAGGTCGGCTCCGCGCTCGGCGAACTCGCGGACCGACATCACGAACCCAGGAGGATCTGCTGGAACTGCGCCTGGTACTTCTGCTCCTCCGCACCGGTGAGCGCGCGGAAGATGTGCGCGGTCGAGAGCGTCTCCTCGTTCGGGAAGATCAGCTGGTTCTCGGCGAGCTCCGGGTCGATGGCCGCTGCGGCCTCCTGGGCACCGACGACGGGCGTGATGTAGTTCACCCAGGCGGCGACCTCGGCGGCGACCTCGGGCTCGTAGTAGTAGTTGATCAGCGTCTCGGCGTTGGTCTTGCGCGGCGAGCCGATCGGGATGAGGAAGTTGTCGTTCCACAGCGTGCCGCCGGCGTCGGGGATCGCGAACTGCCACTTGTCGCCGGCCTCGGCGTTGATCACCGTGATGTCGCCCGACCAGCAGATGGCCGCGAGGGTGTCCTCGCTCTTGAGGTCCTCGAGGTACGAGTTGCCCTTGATGTTGCGGATCTGGCCGTTGGCCACCTGCTCGTCGAGGATCTCGATGGCCGCGTCGAACTCGGCGTCGCCCCACTCGCCCGAGATGTCGACGCCGTTCTGCAGCATGATGAGGCCCATCGTGTCGCGCATCTCGGAGAGCACGCCGACCCGGCCCTTGAGCTCGGAGTTCCAGAGGTCCTCGACGGAGGCGAGCCCGCCGGGCACCTTCTCGATGTTCCAGCAGATGCCGGCGAAGCCGCCCTGCCACGGCAGCGAGTGGGCGCGCCCCGGGTCGAAATCGGGGTTCTCGAGCGCCGGGGCGAGGTTGGCGATGTTGGGGATGTTGGCGTGGTCGAGCGCCTGCGTGTAGCCGAGGCGGATCCAGCGGGAGACCATCCAGTCGGTCAGGCAGACGGTGTCGGCGCCGATGTCCTGGCCGAGCGCCAGCTGGTCCTTGACCTTGCCGTAGTACGTGTTGTTGTCGTCGACCGCGACCTCGTAGTTGACCGAGATGCCGGTCTCCTCCTGGAACCGTTCGAGCGTCGGGTAGTCGCCGGCGTCGTCCTCGTCGATGTACGCGGCCCAGTTGGCCCAGTTCAGGGTCTTGTCGGTGGAGGACGTGTCGGCGGCCGCCGTCGGCCTGGCCTGGCCGCCGCCGGTCGAGCAGGCCGCGAGCGCCAGCGCCGAGGCGCCGGCACCGGCGCCGGCGAGGAGGCTCCGGCGGGTCAGCTGCGCCCGGCGGGCCTGCGCGATGAGGGCGCGGACGATGGGGTCCTGGGGAAGGGGTCGGCTGCTCACGGAGGCGCTCCTATCGATTTGCTGCGCGTGCAGGGGTGCGAAGATGATGACACACTGCGTGGCCGAAATCACGAGTTGATGTCCGAATCGTTAATTTCTGCGAACGGCACGCACGGAATCAGTGCCGATCAGTGGCCCGGACGCACGGAATCCGTCGTCGCGACCCCCGGCCAACCCCGCCGCGACGGGGCCGTCCCGATCGGGAGGATCCAGCACTGACGAGCGGAATCGTCGAGGATCGGCGGCAGGCCGGTTCCCCGCGCCAGCGCGCGGTACTCGACCGCCCCGCCGTGCACGACGACCGTGGCGCGGGATCGGGCCGCGTTCGCGAGCACCCAGTTCGACGCCCATGCCTGCGCGTCGCCGATCACGATGTGCTGCACCCCGGGAGCGAAGGGCGAGGAGAGGGCCTCCGCCGCCCGCGCCGCCGCGTCGGGCGCGGCATCGAGCAGGATCACCGTCGCACCCGGCGCACGGGCCGAGATCGCGTCGGCGGCCGCGTGCGGCGCGGCGGCCGCGATCGCGACGAGGTGGTGCCCCGCCAGGTCGAGCGGGTCGGGCTCGTCGAGCCGCGAGCCTTCCGGCCCGCCCTCGCAGAGGAACTGCGCCCTGAGACCCCGCCACTGGCCGAGGCCCGGCGGGGCGTCCGGGGTCCAGAGCTCGCCCGCTCCCCCTGCGTGCACGACGTCGGCGCGCGTCGCATGCCGGAGGAGGACGCACGCGGTGAACGCGTCGCGCAGGCCCGCGCCGAGGCCGGTGAGCCGTGAAGCGGAGACTGCGACGGCAACCCCGGCGCCGCGGGCACCGCGGACGAGATCCTCGACGCGCGCGAGTGCGGCGATGCGGTAGTCGTCGGGCCAGCTCGCGAACACCGTGTCGAGGTCGTCGATCACCACGGCCGCGGGCAGCGGAGAGCCGGTAGAGATCGCGTCGGCCAGTCGGTGCAGCTCGTCCCAGGCGCGGCTGCGCGATCCCTCGATCCGGGCCACGGCGTCCCGGCCGCGCCGATGTCGCACCTGCTCGGCGAGCGCGTGGAGGAGGCCGGTCCGACCGGATCCCGGCACCCCGAGCACCGCGAGCGCTCCCTCTCGGTCGGGCCGCCATTCGACGGCGACGCGCCGCTGTCGATCCGGGTCGTCCGCCACGCCGAGCACGATGGCATCGCGGGCACGCTCGTCGCCGCGGGCGGGCGTCGACCCCTGCCTGCGCCCGTGCGCGAGCACCGCGTCGAGTGCGTCGAGCGTCAGCGACCGCGGCAACGGGTCGAGCCACGGCCGCCGAGGCCGGTCTGCCTCGGCATGGTCGGACCGTGCCCGTTCGATCGCCGCGGCATCCGCCGACGCCGACTGGAATCCGATCGCGCGGCCGTCGCCGGGGTCGGCGACCGCCCTGCCGGGCCGGCCCGGCCGGATCATCGCCGCGGCATCGCTGCCGACGATCGCGATGCTGTCGGCACGGTGCAGCACGCGCAGTGAGACGCGGATGCCGCAGTTCGCCGTCACCTGCTCCCGGACGACGCCGTTCGGACGCTGGGACGCCAGGACGAGGTGCACGCCGAGCGAACGGCCTCGCGCGGCGACATCGGCGATGACGGCGCCGAGGTCGGGGAATCGCTCGAGCATCGCCTGGAACTCGTCCACCACGACCACCAGCCGCGGAAGCTCGATGCCGTCGTCGAGTGCGGCGAGGTCGCGGGCACCGGCGGCACGCAGGACGTGCTCGCGACGGCGCAGCTCGGCCCGGATGCTCGCGACCGCCCGCCCGGCCTCGGACTCGTCGAGGTCGGTGACGACGCCCGTGACGTGCGGCAGGTCGGAGACGGGCTCGAACGCCGCGCCCCCCTTGAAGTCCACCAGCAGGAACGCCACCCGGTCCGGGGCGTACGCCGTCGCCAGCGCGGTCAGCCAGGCGAGCAGGAACTCGCTCTTGCCGCTCCCGCTCGTGCCCGCGACGAGCGCGTGCGGGCCGACCGCGAGGTCGAGTTCGAACGGGCCGTCATCGGCGAGGCCCACCGCGACACGCAGCGTGCCGCGGTCCCGGGGGTCCGACGTCGGGCTCCACGCGAGTCCCGTGAGCGGCACGCGACCGGGGAGCTCGCCTCCCGGGACGCCGAGTCCGGCACGACGAGCGGCGACGCTGAGCTTCGCAGCCCAATCGGACGCCTCGGCCTCGCCGATCAGTTCGGGCACGATCCCGACGGGCGGGTGCCCGGTGCGGTGAAGCGTCGCGGCGCGCGGCGAGGCGACGGCGACGACCGCACCGAGTCCCGGCGGCAGCGCAGAGGGGCGGCCTGCCACGGCGATGACGAACGCCCCCTCGGTGGTGATCGGAAGGGCGGTCGCGACGGGCCCGCCGTCGGGTTCGGTGCGCTCCTGCACGACCACCGATGCGCTCGGTGCCGCGCATCGCCGATGCGGCAGCAGCTCGAGCCAGGACCACCCGTCGCCCGGTCCGTGGACGGCGAGTCGTTCGGGGCTCGTCGCGTCGGCGCACTGGACGACGGCCCCGCGGGCCGCCGCACGCGTCAGGTGCGGGGCGCCGACGAAGCCGATGCCGGCGGCGACCTCGACGCGGACGGGCGCGCCGTCGAGCGCGCCCGCGTCGCGGAGCAGCACGGCATCGGATTCGTCGGCGGCGACGCCCTCGACACGCAGGTCGCTCGCGATCGTCGCGCCCCCCACCGTCACCGTGCGGGGAACCGGAAGGTGCCACGCAGGCACCGCACGGTCGGCCGCGCTCCGCGCCGACGGCGCGTTCCGCCACGCCGCGTCGCGCTCGATCCCGTGGCGCCGCTCGACCTCGCCGCGGAGGCGCTCGCGCGCATCGCGCCGCGCCGCGAGGGCACGGCTCCTCGCCCGCGCGGCATGGCGCCGCGCGTCGAGCATGGTCGCGACCGCGACCAGCGGGCCCAGTGCGGCGAACAGCAGCGCGAACGCCGATCCGGTGATCGCCCAGATCGCGACCGCGCCCACGACCGGCGCGATCGAGGCGATCCACGGGAACCCGGGCCGGGCGGGCTCCGGTGCGCTCGGCGGCAGCGCCAGCGACGCCGGGCCGGCGGAGGTCGGGCGATCCAGCACGACCCCATCAGACCACCCATCGCCGAGGGCGGTCCGTCAGGGCGCGTGGACGGGTCGACGACGCAGGCGGTGCCGACTGGGGAGGAGGGGTGGGACGCCGGTGGCAGGTCAGGCGACCGTGAAGGCCTGCTCGCCGATCTCCACCCGGCTTCCGCGCGGGACGAGCACGCGGCGCCCCGGCTCGCAGCGGATCCCCGCGTCGCCCGGTCGGCGCACGACCGTGCCGTTCGATGAGAACCGGTCCGCGATCCACAGCGCGCCGTCATGCGCTCCGAACTCGAGGTGCGTCTTCGACACCGAGAGCCCGCGATCGACGATCTGCACGAGATGCGCGAAGGACTCACCGGGTTCCGGCATGGGCCGGCGACCGATCAGTCCGTCGCCGGCGACCGTCACGACCTCGCCGGTGGTGAACGTCAGCACGAACCGGGGCTGGACGACGGACGTCGGGGGCTCGGAGACGGGCGGTTCCGCGGGCTCCGGTTCCGGCGGTGCGTCGACCGCGACATCCGCCCCGCCTTCGGTCTCCGCGGCGGGCACGTCGGCCTCGGCCGGCGGGAGCCCCTCGATCGGGATGCTGATGACGCCGCTCTCCGAGCGGTGCATCACGTAGGTGTCGCCCGGACGCGGATCGAGGGGGCGGCGCGACTCGGGCGTCGCCGACGTCGAACTGCCGCACTCGCCGCAGAACATCGCGCCCTCGGGCAGCTCCGCCCCGCAGATCCGGCAGTTCACGACCCGGCTCCCTTCCGTGAGCCAGCGTACCCGCCGAGCGAGCCGAGGGAGATCGCGGCGCGGAGGCGTTCCCGCCACGGCCGAGGCTCCGCCAGACGACGCTGCAGTTCGTCGACCGCCGTCCATACCCGATCGTCGTCGCCGTCGGACGGCCCACCGGGCGCGAACACGGCTCGGTCCACGACCGCGGCGAGCACGAGCGGCCCGAGCCCGCCGACCGTCGCGGCCTGCTCCGCCCGAGTCGCGGTCGCGGCGACGGGATACCCGTAGTCGGCCGCGGTGTCGGTGAACTCCTGCCATCCGCCCTCGATGCGCTCGACCGCCGTCGGGGCTCGCCGGCGCAGGCGCCGGCGCCGCCACTTCGCGAGCACGATCGCGACGAACGGCGTCGCGATCAGGAGGACGACCGCCAGCACGAGTCCTGCGATCCGGAGCGCCTCGAGGAGCGCGACGAGCCATCCGCTCGCGTCGTCGGCATCGTCGCCACCGGGATCCGGCTCAGCCGCGAGGTCGTCGACCGGGGTGGGGTCGTCGGGCGGCGGCAGGGCCGACTGCGGGCGCGACACGATGGTCGGCTCGTCGGGCTGGCGCTCGGGGATCTCGCGCGGCTCCGGGTTCGGGTCGACCTGGATCCATGCCCCGTCGTCGGACTGCACCTCGATCCACGCCTGCAGGTCCCCGCTGCGGAACACCCGGGCGCCGTCGACCGGCTCGGCATCCCGCGCGGGGAGGTAGCCCACTACGACCCGAGCGGGGAAACCGATGCTCCGCGCCATCAGGGCGGCGGCGACCGCGTACTGCTCGCCGTCGCCGATCATCGGCTTCGCCGTCGCGAGCTCGGCGAGGCGATCGAGCGCGTGCCCCGAACGGCTCGGCTCCTCGTCCTCCAGTCCGTGGCTGACGTAGCCCTCGCGGTGGAAGCCCGCGATGACGGCCGCGAGCCGCACCCCCTGCGGATCGGATGCCGGCGCCCACTCGTCGAGCAGGCGCGCGAGCGCGTCGGGGAGTTCGGGCGCGTCCGGGAGGACCGCTCCGCCGGGGCTGAGCGAGGCGAGGTCGACGGGCTCGAGCGAGGCCGTCGACCAGGCCGCGTACCGGTCCCCTTCGGTCAGGCCGGACCGGACGCCGGCGGTGCCCGTCACGTCGTTGTAGTGGAACTCCTCGGCGAGCGTCGCGCCGCGGTCGCCCGTCGGGAACTCGATCCGCTCGAGCCGTCCGACGCCGGGCACCCACACGTCGTCGTACCCGAGGACCGCGACGTCGAGGCGGATCGGCTCGCCGGGCGTGTCCGACTGGTCGAGCCGATAGGGCAGGCGCGCGAACTGTCCCGACGCCGCCGAGCCGTCACCGCCTCCGACCGAGTAGACGATGCCGTCGTACGTGTCGAGCGCCGCGACCCGGATGCCGGCGCCATCCGGGAGCCCGCTCACGGCGAGCATCTCGCTCGACGCGATCTCGGGGTCGAACGCCGACCGGAAGCCCGCCAACGGGCTGTCGTAGTCGTCGGGCTCGAACGGGGGCTGCAGCTCCGCGCGGATCACGTCGCGCTGCCCCGGCGGCGCGACGACCGCGGCGGCCGTCGCGCCGACGAGCGCGACCGCCGTGAGGGCCGTCGCGCCGATGATCCGCCGCACGTCCACGAGCACGGCGTCGCCGGGACGATCGAGCATCGCGGTGCGGCGCTCCGCGATCGCCACGCGGACGAGCCAGGCGGCCGAGGTGAGCAGGAACGCGAGCCCCGCCTCGAGCGCCAGGTCGTCGTGGACCACGCCGAGCGCGATGCCCACGACGAGGACGACGGCGGGCGGGACGACGGCGAACGCGGGCCGATGCGTGCGCAGCGCGATCGTCACCGCGACGGCCGCGGCGATCAGCCCGAGCAGGAACGGGGGGACGAGCAGCGCCTGGTACGACCCGACGGGCACCGAGATCGTCACGAGCTGCTTCCACGAGAGGGCCGTCGCCGCGACGAGCTCGACGAGCCCCTCCGCGGTCGGCAGCACGCCGGCGTGCGCACGGCTCGGCACGGCCACCGGGACGCCGAGCACCAGGAACGCGGCGGCGATGCCGGAGGCGACCGCCCAGGACGGCCACGCGTACGCGGCGCCGAGCAGGCCGACCGCGGCGCCGGCCGCGACGGCGACGAGCGCGGCGACCACGAACGCGCCGCTCTCGTACGTCGGCCACCACGGGATCATCGCCGCGAGGTGCATCACGGCGACCATGGTCACCGTGACTCCGACCGACAGGGCGCTCTGGCCGCGGAGCCCACGCGGGCGCGTGCGCAGCATGCGCGCCGTCGTGCCCGGTGCGAGCCGGCGAGGGTCCGCGGGGCCGGTCATGCGACCGAGGCCGTCCTGGCGAGGATCGCCCGGAGGTCGTCGAGGTAGCCGATGTCGAACACGGACAGGCCGCCGACGGTGCGAGCGCTCGC
>DASTQT010000301.1:0-4631 GCA_035761605.1 Agromyces sp.
CTGCGGCTGACGAGCCTCGACAAGGTCATGTACCCCGAGACGGGCATGACCAAGGGCGAGATGATCGCCTACTACGCCGAGATCGCGCCGACCATGCTCCCGCATGTCGCCGGCCGGGCCATCACCCGCAAGCGCTGGGTCAACGGCGTCGGCACCCCGGACCATCCCGAGCAGGCGTTCTTCGAGAAGAACCTCGAGGAGCATGCGCCCGAGTGGATCCGCCGCGGCGTGCAGCATCACTCCGACGGCGACAAGTCGTACCCGATCGCCGACAGTCGCGCCACGCTCGTCTGGCTCGCGCAGATGGGGGCGATCGAGCTGCACGTGCCGCAGTGGCGGTTCGACCCGTCGGGCGCGCCCGCGAATCCCGACCGGATGGTGTTCGACCTCGACCCGGGTGAGGGCATGGGCTTGGTCGAATGCGCCGAGGTCGCGCGCCTCGTGCGCGACATCCTGCAGCGGATGGGGCTCGAGGCGGTGCCGGTCACGAGCGGAAGCAAGGGCATCCACCTCTACGCGGCGCTCGACGGGTCGCAGACGTCCGAGCAAGTGTCGGCGGTCGCGCACGAGCTCGCGAAGGCGCTCGAGGCCGACCATCCCGACCTCATCGTGTCGAGCATGCGCAAGACCCTGCGCAGCGGCCGCGTGCTCATCGACTGGAGCCAGAACAACGGCAAGAAGACCACCATCGCGCCGTACTCGCTGCGCGGGCGGTTCCGGCCGACGATCGCGGCACCGCGCACGTGGGAGGAGCTCGACGACCCCGACCTCCGGCATCTCGAGGCCGACGAGGTGGTCGCGCTCGTCGCGGAGCGCGGCGACCCGATGCTCGCCGTCACGGCCGTCTCCGCCGACGGCCCGCTCAGCACCTACCTCTCCATGCGCACGCACGGCGCCACGCCCGAGCCCATGCCCGAATCGGCGTGGGGCGTGACGAACGACGACGAGCCGCGCTTCGTGATCCAGGAGCACCACGCACGGCGGTTGCACTTCGACCTGCGGCTCGAGCGCGAGGGCGTGCTGAAGAGCTGGGCGGTGCCGAAGGGCGTGCCCGAGACATCCGGTACCAATCACCTCGCGGTGCAGACCGAGGACCACCCCATGGAGTACCTCGTGTTCGAGGGCACGATCCCCGACGGGCAGTACGGCGCCGGGTCGATGACGGTGTGGGACACGGGTACCTACGAGACCGAGAAGTGGCGCGACGACGAGGTGATCTTCACGCTCGCCGGCCGGATCGGCGGGCCGCTCGGACGTGTGCGGCTCGCACTGATCCGCACGCAGGGCGAGGGCGAGAAGAGCCAGTGGCTGCTGCACCGCATGAAGGAGCAGCACGCGAGCGGGCGGAGCGATGGGTCGACGGATGTCGCGGGGCGGGCGTCGGACGAGCCGCCGTGGGCGGCGTCCCGCTCGACTGGGTCTCGGCGGGGCGGCCTCGATGCAGCCGCTGGGCAGCCGACTCGACCACCGTCGGAGCGGGACGCCGATGAGGTGGGATACTCGCCGATGCTCGCGGTGCCCGGCACGGCGGGCCTCGTCTCGGGCGACGAGTGGGCGCTCGAGTGGAAGTGGGATGGCATCCGCGTCCTCGCCCGCGTGGACGACGGGGCCGTGCGGCTCGCGAGCCGGAAGGGCATCGACCAGACCGCGACGTACCCCGACCTCGTGGGGATCGCGCGCGTGCTCCGCGGCGACGCCGTCGTCGACGGCGAGATCGTCGCGCTCGACGAGCGGGGGCGGCCCGACTTCGGGCTGCTGCAGCGTCGGATGAACCTGTCGAAGCCCCGCGAGATCGCCGAGGCCGCGGCGGCCGTTCCCGTGACCCTGCACCTGTTCGACGTGCTCGAGGTGGCGGGCACGCCGACGATCGACGAGCCGTACGAGCAGCGGCGTGCGCGGCTCGAGCGACTGTTCCGCGCGCGCGACGGCGTGCCGATCGACGTGCCGCCCGTAGTCGACGGGGATCCGGCGGCGGCCCTCGAGGAGGCCGAGCGTCTGGGGCTGGAGGGGCTCGTCGCGAAGCGGCGGCGTTCGGCCTACCGTCCCGGGGTCCGCTCCGACGACTGGGTGAAACTCAAGCTCTCGCGCACGCAGGAGGTCGTGATCGGCGGGTACCGCAAGGGGATCGGCGCGCGCGAGGGGCGCATCCGCTCCCTGCTCGTGGGCATCCCGGCGGAGGGCGGCCTGCGGTACGCCGGCAGGGTCGGTTCCGGATTGCGCGAGCGGGATTCCGAGCGGCTGCTCGCCCGCCTCGACGACCTCGCACAGGAGGAGCCGCCGTTCGACGGCGTGCCGGCGGCCGACGTCGTCGACGCGGTGTGGGTCCGGCCCGAGCTGGTGGGCGAGATCGAGTTCGGCGAGTGGACGAGGACGGGCGTGGCACGCCATCCGCGCTGGCGTGGCCTGCGGCCCGACAAGCGGCCCGACGACGTGGTCTTCGAGGGCTGAGACCGTTCGCGTATCCGATTTCGGCTGAAAATCCCGCCGAACCGCCGAAATGCGTGCCGATGGGGGATGATCCGGTGCCGCGTCCCCCGTTGGGGGGTAATGTGCCGAACGTGGGCACCCTCTACTACGGCGACTCCGGAACCCCCGTCGACATCGACGACCGGGCACTCGCGCACCTGAAGATCGCGATCACGACCAAGCTGCGCCGCGGCGAGAGCTTCATGCTCTCGTGGCGGCACGTCGGCGATCAGCCGCGCGGCCGCAGCTCGCTGTGGCTGCATCCCG
Organism: Agromyces sp.; assembly: GCA_035761605.1. Taxonomy (GTDB): domain Bacteria; phylum Actinomycetota; class Actinomycetes; order Actinomycetales; family Microbacteriaceae; genus Agromyces. The sequence continues at coordinate 2,734 of DASTQT010000301.1, forward strand.
CCATCCCGCTGCGCTTCGTGTTCGAGACGGTCGAGGCACCCGAGCTCAGCCGCGAGTGGATCGAGGAGCTCATGCGCTCGGCGAACTCGGGCGGCGGCATCGTGATCGACCTCAGCGCCCTCGAGGCGGTGGAGCGGCCCGGGCCGAAGCCGGTCGAGGCCGCGTAGCGCCGCCTGCCGCCGGTTCCGGACCGCTCAGCGGCGCCGGTACTGCGTCGCGGCCGGGCAGTCGAACGGGTCCCGCGCGGCGAGGCCGACGCGGTTGAGGTACCGGACGACGATCCCGTACGAGTCGACGAGCGTCGTCTCGGTGTAGGGGATGTCGAGCGACTTGCAATGCTCGCGCACGATGTCGCGCGCACGGCCGAGGTGCGGGCGGGCCATGCTCGGGAACAGGTGGTGCTCGACCTGGTGGTTGAGTCCGCCCATGAGCGGGGTCGTCCACCGGCCGGTGATGTTGCGGCTCGTGAGCACCTGCTTGCTGAGGAAGTCCATCTTCGCGTCGGCCGGCACGATCGGCATGCCCTTGTGGTTGGGCGCGAACGAGGCGCCCATGTACACGCCGAACACCGCGAGCTGCACGCCGAGGAACGCGAAGGCCATGCCGAGCGGCAGCACCCAGAACACGACCGCGACGTAGAGGCTGATCCGCAGCGCGATCGTCGTGAGCTCGAGCACCCGGCCCGAGACGGGACGACGCTCGAACAGCGAGCGGATCGACGTGACGTGCAGGTTGATGCCCTCGAGCAGCAGGAGCGGGAAGAACAGCCAGCCCTGCCGGCGCGTGATCCAGCCCATCAGGCCCCGCTGCTTCGCCGCCGACTCCTCGGTGAACGAGATCGTGTCGAAGTCGATGTCGGGGTCCTTGCCGATGCGGTTCGGGTTCGCGTGGTGTCGCGTGTGCTTGGTCATCCACCACTGGTAGCTGATGCCGACGACGGCCGTCGCGACCAGGCGGCCCACGCGGTCGTTCGCCTTGCCCGAGGCGAGCACCGCGCGGTGCGACGCTTCGTGCGCGAAGAACGCGAACTGCGTGAAGATGATGCCGAGCGCGCCGGCGATGAGCAGCTGGTACCAGGAGTCGCCGAGCAGCACGAATCCGGTCACCGCGCCGCCGAGCGCGAGGGTGAGCGCGCCCATGAGCAGCCCGTAGAACCACGGCGTGCGCCGCAGCAGTCCGCTCTCCTTGATGACCTGCGAGAGCGCCGTGTAGCTCTGCGTGACGGGCGGGCGATCGCCGCGAGGGATGGTGCTGCGCACCGCGCCGAGTCGCGCAGGTACGGCGGATGATGTGGTCGTGATGATCCCGGCCCGTCGTCGTCGACTTCCCAGCCGGTGTGTTCCGGGCATGTGCCCGTTGCAGATGTCGTAAGCCTACGGGCGATGCCTGCGTAGGTGATGTGCGTTTCCCGCGACGTCGCCGCCCGCTACACTGCGCGTCATTCGGCGGCGTCGTCGACGAGCAGCTGGAGCAGGGCGGTCTCCCGCCCGCCGCGCAGGCTCACCAGGCGGCCATGCTCGTAGGCTTCGATCACCCGCGGGTCGACGTAGCTCGCCTTCGCGATCGCAGGCGTGTTGCCGAGCACCTCGCTCGCGTGCACGATCGCCTCCCGAACGGATGCGTCTCGCGCGCGCTTCGTCGTTCCGGTGCCGAGCTCGGCGAGCCGGTCCGCTGCGGCCACCGTGCCGCGGAGCGTGCGGAAGTCCTTCGCGGTGAAGTCGCCGCCCGTGCGCAGGCGGATGTCCTCGTTCACGTCGACCGGTCCGAGCGGCCGCATCCGGCGGCCGTTCTCGTGCGCGTACAGGCGAGAGCCGGGGGAGCGGCCCTCCATGCCGCGCACGAACGTCGCGAGCGCCGGGTCGACGAGCAGCAGGTCCTGGGCGATGCCGCCCTTCGCG
>DASTQT010000302.1:0-3996 GCA_035761605.1 Agromyces sp.
ACGTGAGCAGGACCCACGTCCATCCGACGCGCGTCGCGACGTTCGGGCGGGCGGATGGCGCGGGGCGCGGTGCCTCCGGAGGTGCGGCGATGCGCGTGGCGGGTGTCGAGGTCGCGGTCATGCGCCGACGGTACCGACGGGCTGCTCGCCGCCGACATGCGGCGAACCCCCGGATCGGGAGGGTGGCCCGCCGCGTCAGCCGGCCCCGGCGACGGCCGCGCGGATGTCCTCGTCGATGAGCTCGGCGTTGATCGCGGCGCCCGCGGCGTTTCCGGCCGCCATCGCCATCGGCACCGTCGCTCGCGCGGAGACGACGTTGCCCGCGGCCCAGAGGCCGCGCACGCTCGTGCGGCCGTCCTCGTCGACGAGCACCCACTCGACGCCGTCGTTGCGCATCCGCCGCGCGCCGAGCTCGCGGAGCACGTGGTCGTTCGGCTCGGGCCGCGGCGCGACGAAGATCGCGTCGACCTCGCGCTCGGTGCCGTCCTGGTAGCGGATGGCGCGGAGCGCGCCGCTCGGACCGGTGGCGACCTCCGCGATGGGCCGCTCCTCGATCTCGATGCCGCGTGCCTCGAGCGGCGCCCGCACCGTGGCCGCCAGGGTCAGGCCGTTCGCGTGGAACGCGACGTCGGACGAGAGCTGCCGGAGCAGCTGCGCCTGGTGCGCGTTGGCCGCGGAGGTCGGGATCACGGCGATGCGGCGATCGCGCACCTCCCATCCGTCGCAGTACGGGCACGAGACCACGCCGGAGCCCCACTGCTCGGCGAGGCCGGGGATCTCCGGGAGCCGGTCGGTGAGGCCCGTGGCGACGAGGATGCGGCGAGCAGTGTGCCGTTCGCCCGACGCGAGCACGACCTCGAACCCGATCGCGTCGGTGTCGAGCTGCGCCGCCGTGGCGACCTCGGCGGACTCGACGGCGACGTCGTCGTAGCGCGTCAGCTCGGCGCGGCCGGCGGCGAGGAGGTCGAGCGGCGAGGAGTGGTCGCGGCCCAGCACGCCGTGCATGTGGCCGGCGACGCGGTTGCGCGGCGTTCCGCCGTCGACCACGAGCACGCGACGGCGCGAACGCCCGAGCATGAGCGCGGCGCTCAGGCCGGCGCTGCCGCCGCCGACGACGATGACGTCCCAGTCGGTGGCGGGCATCTACTCGCCCTCCGGCGCGGGCGCCTCCGAGGCGACCACGAAGTACGCGCCCGTCGGGTCCGTGAGTCCTGCGCGACGCCCCGACGGCAGGTCCCACGGCGGCACCACGACGGTCGCGCCCGCCGCGACGGCGCGCGCGACGGCCTGCTCGACGTCCTCGACGCCGAACGCGACGCTCCACGAGGGCGGCAGGTCGGATCCGAGCAGGTCCTTCGCGTCGAGGATGGCGGCGTACTCGTGGCGTGCGTGCGTGTAGACGCCGTATCGCGGCTCGCCCTCGCCGTGGTCGATGCTCCAGTGGAAGGCGTGCGCGTAGAACCGCTCGGCCGCGTCGAAGTCGCTCGCCGCGAGCTCGAACCGCACGGCGGTGTCGATCTCGCCGAACGCATCGAAGCCGGGGAGCCCGCCGGGCTGCCAGTAGCCGACGACGGCGCCGGTCGCGTCGATCGCGAGCCCCATGACGCCCATCTCGGGGATGTCGATGGGCTCGAACATCACGGTGCCGCCGGCCTCGGCGATGCGCTCGCTCGTGGCTGCGGCGTTGTACGTGAGCAGGTACACCGTCCAGTGCGGCGGCGACGGGTCGGACTCCTGCCGCACCGCGGCACCCGCGACCCGCTGACCCTCGTGCCGGAACGTGACGTAGCCGCCGTACCGCTCGTCGCCGTGCTCGGCGGTCCAGCCGAAGATCGACTCGTAGAACGCGACGGTGCGGTCGAGGTCGGTCGTGGTCACGTCGACCCACGCCGGTGCACCGGAGACGAGGTCATCGGATCCTGGCATGCGCGCCTCCTGTCGGGTGCGGTCGGCACGTCGGCCCCGCTTCGCGAACGGATGCCGACGTGCGCGATGCTAACACCGCCCTCCGCGGCTCGGCAGAACCCCGACCGGGTCGCGGGCACGTGGTCAGGAGGTCACGCCCGCCCCGAGCCATCCGGATTCGGGGTGATCGAGTCGACGAACGCGAAGCCCTCCTCCGCGACCTCGCGCCAGCGCTCGGCGCCGGCATCGAGCGGCACGACCGCCCACTCAGCCATCTCGCGTCCGCGCATGACCATGTTGTCGAGGCCCAACTCGCCGATCCGGTCGCGGTCGAGCTTCACGACCAGGTCGCCGGTGTGCGACGTGAACGCGAAGTACTTGCCGCGGATCGACAGCCCGTCGGAGCCGAACATGCGACCGAACGCGGCGCCCGGCCGCGCGAGGAAGTCCGACGCGATCTCGTCGAGCAGCGCACGGCCCCGTTCCCGATCGTCCATGGGGCGACGCTACGGCCGGACGCGGCGGAGGGCAAGGGCGGCGGGGCGTCAGCCGCCGAGCCAGGCCTCGAGGATCCGGGCGCGCAGCACGTTGCCGCGTTCGGCGAACGCGCGCTGCCGGCGCACGTACTCGGCCTTGCCCTCGGGCGTCTCGATGCGCACGGGCTCGCCTCCCCACGGTTCCATGTCGTAGGGCGACGCCTGCATGTCGAGGTACCGGATGTCGCGCGCGAGCTCGAACGCATCGAGCAGCAGCTCGCCCGGCACGAGCGGCCCGAGCTTGACCGCCCACTTGTACACGTCCATGCCGGCGTGCAGGCAGCCGGGCTGCTCGAGCTCGGGCTGGGACTCCCGGGTCGGCGCGAACCGGTTGCGCGGCACCGCATCGCTCGTGAAGAACCGGAACGCGTCGATGTGGGTGCATCGCAGCTCGTGCCCCTCGACGACCTCGTCGGTCGCGGCCTGGCCCAGTCGCAGCGGCACCGGATGGCGATGCTCGCGCTGCCGGTACACCATCGCCCACTCGTGCAGCCCGAAGCAGCCGAACTGCCCGGGGCGCGACGCGGTGAGGCGCAGCATCCGCTCGACCGCGCGGAGCATCGGCGCCTTCTCGCGATGCATCGCCTCGACGTCGACGGTCAGGCCCGCGGATGTCGCGCCTCGCGTGTACCAGCGCCACTCCGCGCGCGGCGTGCCCGCGGCATCCGCCAGCTCCACGCCCGGGCCGGCATGCCAGCGCCGCAGCAGGGTGGGGGAGTCCGAGTAGTAGGTGAAGAGGAAGTCCTCGATCGGGTGCGACTCGCCGCGTGCCCGTCGCGCGCGGTGCCCGGCGGTCAGCGCGTCGGCCCGCTCGGCGTGCGCCCCTTCGCGGGCGCGCCACTCGTCCGCGGCGAGCACCCGGGCGGGCGCGTCGGTCGCGGTCGTCGAGGTGGTCGGGGTCACCCGACGAGGATATGCGGCGCGGCTGACCGCCATCCGCCCATACCCACCACCGGTTCACAGGAGACCCGCCGATGTACAGGACGGATCCCGCGAAATCGTCCTGCAGATCATGCGATCTCCTGTGAAGCGACTGCGCTCAGCGGCCGCGGCCGGCGGACCACCCGAGGATCGCCATCTTCAGGGCGAGGAGGAAGCCGCCCGCCGTCAGCGGGGTCACCCCGCGGTCGGGCGTCACGAGCGAGTCGCGCCACACCTTCTCGATCGGGTAGCCGATGGACATCATCGCCCCGAGCACGCCCAGGACGCGCGCGGCGAGCACGGGCGGTCGCGGCGCGACGAGGAGCGCGATGCTCGCGGCGCCCTGGACGGCCAGCATCACCGTCGGGGCCGAGAGCGAGGTGCCATCGATCCAGTGCCGCGCCCGCATCTCGTCGACCGACTTGACGTTCACGCCGGGCAGGTCGGCTGGGCGACCCTCCCGGTACGCCTTCCTGAACCCGAGTACGCCGAACACCAGCTGCACCAGGCCGATCGCCCCCACGAGCCGCAACATGCGCTCATGCTGGCACCGAGGATGCGTCGCGGCAAGCGCCGCCGACGTTCCCTCACTCGGGTGCGGTGGCAGGGTATCCGGCGGATACCCTGCCACCGG
>DASTQT010000303.1:0-4919 GCA_035761605.1 Agromyces sp.
CGCGGGCGAGAACGCGGCCTGCTCGATCTCGGCGAAGAAGTTCTGCGGGTTGCGGTCGAGCGTGAGCGTGCCGACCGGGATCAGCGGGTAGTCGGCGTGCGGCCACACCTTGGTGAGGTCGAACGGGTTGAACCGGTACGCCTTCGCGTCCTCGTAGGGCATGACCTGGACGAAGAGGTCCCATTTCGGGAACTCGCCGCGCTCGATCGCCTCGTGCAGGTCGCGGCGGTAGAAGTCGGCGTCGGCGCCTGCGATGGCCTCGGCGGTCGCGCCATCCAGGTGCAGGTCGCCCTGCTGCGAGCGGAAGTGGTACTTGACCCAGAACTTCTCGCCGGCCGCGTTGATCCACTGGTACGTATGCGAGCCGTAGCCCTGCATCTCGCGCCACGACTTCGGCAGGCCGCGGTCGCCCATGAGGTAGGTGACCTGGTGCGCCGACTCGGGCGAGAGCGTCCAGAAGTCCCACTGCATGTCGGCGTCGCGGAGGCCCGAGCCCGGCAGTCGCTTCTGCGAGTGGATGAAGTCGGGGAACTTGATGGCGTCGCGGATGAAGAACACCGGCGTGTTGTTGCCGACGATGTCGTAGTTGCCGTCGGTCGTGTAGAACTTCAGCGAGAAGCCGCGGACGTCGCGCCACGTGTCGGGCGAGCCCTGCTCGCCGGCGACCGAGGAGAAGCGCAGGAGGGTCTCGGACTCGGTGCCGGGCTGGAAGACCGCCGCGCGCGTGTAGGCGGAGACATCCGCCGTGACCTCGAAGCGACCGAACGCGCCGCCGCCCTTCGCGTGCACGATGCGCTCGGGGATGCGCTCGCGGTTGAACTGCGCGAGCTTCTCGACCAGGTACCGATCGTGCAGCACGGTGGCGCCGTCGGCGCCCACCGTGAGCGAGTGCGCATCGCTCGCGACGGGCGTGCCCGTCTGCGTTGTGGTCACGGGCGGGGTCGCGGGGTTCGACATGTCGTCCTTCTCTCTTCGGTGGGTGGATGCCGCGGCCGCGATGGCGCGCGGCGTGCGGGCACGACGAGCACCGCCCCGGTCGGGCGGTCGGCGCGCAGGGGCGCCTGGGCGAGCGGATGGCTCCGGACTAGCCGGCGGCCTCCCGCCGGCAGTCGGCGCAGAGACCCCAGAAGGTGACCTCGGCGGTGTGGATGGCGAAGCCGTTCGTGTCGCCCGGCACGAGGCACGGCGCGTGACCGACGACGCAGTCGACGTCGGCGACGGCGTGGCAGCGCGTGCACACGACGTGGTGGTGGTTGTCGCCGATGCGGCTCTCGTAGAGGGCGGGCGAGCCGGCAGGCTCGATGCGGCGCAGGAGCCCCGCGTCGTTCAGGGCGCCGAGCACGTTGTACACGGACTGGAGCGAGGTGCCGGGCAGCGTCGCGACGACGCGCGCGTGCACGGCGTCGGCGTCGAGGTGCCCGTTGCCGGTGACGGCGTCGAGCACGGCGAGCCGCGGCGCGGTCACCTTGAGCCCGGCGGCGCGCAGGTGCGCCTCGGCCTCGTCGCGGTGCTCGTCCGTGCTCATGCCCCGACCGTAGCAGTTGTTTTGAATCACTCAAAACAACTGAGCGGATGTCGCGAACTCGCGGCGCACGGCGGGCTCGGGCAAAGCCCGTGCATAGCGTCCGGTCCGATGCTTCGAGCATGCGGGACGTCCGTCTCGCCCCGGCACCCACGAAGGACCGTCATGACCACCACGACCCCGGCCGCGAACGAGCAGCCGCCGCTCTTCCACCCCGCGCCCGGCACGCCCGCCGGTGCCGCTCCCCCTACCGCAACGACGACGCCGGTCGCCCCCGAGCACACCCCGTGGTACCGCCGCGTCTGGGTGCTCGCCGTCGGGGCGGTGCTGCTCGCGCTGCTCTCGTTCGCAGGCGGCTTCGTCGCGGGCAACGCCGCCGCGCTGTTCAACGGCGTGTTCGGCGTCTCCACCGGCGGCCCGACGGGCCCCGGCTGGATGGACGGCGACGGCGACGGCTTCGGTCCCGGCTCGGGCCGCCCGGGCTTCGGCGACCGGGAGTTCGACTCGAACTGACGCGCGCCGGGATCCTCAGGCGGCGTCGCGCGCCGCGATCCAGGCCCGGACGATCTCCTGCAACGCCTCGCGCTTGCGCTCGAGGTCGTCGGCATCGGCGAACTTCGCGACGCGCGACACGTCGCCCTCGCCCTAGAGCAGGCCGGCCGGGTCGGGCAGCTCGGCCCCGCGGTGGAACATGAGGCTCGCGTGCTTGGTGGCCTTCGGGTAGAACGAGGCGATGTTGCCGCGGTACATGAACGTCGGCGCCTGCCACTTGATCGTCTCGGTCACGCGCTCATCGGCGGCGAGGATCGCGTCGCGGACCGCCATGACGAGGTCGCGCTGCGGGTTGTCGTAGCGGTCGAACCACGCGTCGACCACAGGGTCGTGCCGCTCCATGCCCGCAGTATGGCACCGTCCGGCCGAGCCGGCCAGCGACGCGGGTAGCCTGAACCGGTGGGCCTCACCGAACTCGTCGAGCTGCCGGGCGGCGAATTCCTCATGGGATCCGACCGGCACTACCCCGAGGAGGCCCCGCAGCACGAACGTCACGTGGAGCCCTTCGCGATCGAGCGGCACCCGGTCACGAACGCGCAGTTCGCGGAGTTCGTCGCCGAGACCGGGTACGTGACCGTCGCCGAGCGCGAGCTCGACCCGGCCGAGTTCCCGGGCGCCGACCCGGCCGACCTCGTGCCGGGTTCGCTCGTCTTCACGCCGACCAGCGGCCCCGTCGACCTGCGCGACTGGCGGCAGTGGTGGCGGTGGGTGCCGGGCGCGCTGTGGCGCCATCCGTTCGGGCCCGACTCGAGCATCGACGACCGGCTCGACCACCCCGTCGTGCACGTGTCGTTCGAGGACGCCTCGGCGTACGCCGCGTGGGCGGGCCGCCGCCTGCCGACCGAGGCCGAGTGGGAGTACGCGGCGCGCGGCGGCCTCGCCGGCGCCGAGTACGCGTGGGGCGACGAGCGCGAGCCGGGCGGCCGGGTCATGGCGAACACGTGGCAGGGCGCGTTCCCGTTCCGCAACGAGGGCTGGGGCGGCACGTCGCCGGTGGGCTCGTACCCGCCCAACGGGTTCGGGCTGGTCGACATGATCGGCAACACCTGGGAATGGACCGCCGACGCGTTCACGCCGCGGCACCTGCCGCCCGACGCGTCATCCCTCGAACGTGGCGACCGCCGCGACCTGCTCGCGGGCGCGCCGGCATCGCAGGCGCTGCACGTCACCAAGGGCGGCTCGCACCTGTGCGCCCCGGAGTACTGCCGCCGCTACCGCCCGGCCGCGCGGTCTTCGCAGGCCGAGGACTCGGCGACCACGCACCTCGGGTTCCGCTGCGCGCGCTGACCCCGCACCATCCGCTCGCCCGACTCCGGCCCGGGACGACTCAGCGGTACTCGGGGTTCGGGTGCCCGGGGTTCGGCACGTACCCGTAGTGCTCGCCCGATTCCCACTCGGAGCGCGCGTTGCCGACGGCCGGGATGCCGCCCGCCTGCTTCAGCAGGTGCGCGAGGTGCATGAGGTTGTACGTCATGAACGTCGTGTTGCGGTTGGTGAAGTCGTTCTCGGGGCCGCCCGAGCCCTCGTCGAGGTAGCTCGGTCCGGGTCCGGCCTCGCCGTTCCAGCCCGCGTCGGCGGTCGGCGGGATCGTGTACCCGATGTGCTGGAGGCTGTAGAGCAGGTTGGAGGCGCAGTGCTTGATGCCGTCCTCGTTGCCGGTGATGATCGCGCCGCCGACCTTGCCGTAGTAGACGTCCTGGCCCTTGGCGTTCTGCTCGCCGCTCATCGCGTAGAGCCGCTCGACGAGTCGCTTGGTGACCGAGGAGTTGTCGCCGAGCCAGATGGGCCCGCCGATCACGAGGATGTCGGCGGCCTCGACCTTCGGCCAGATCTCGTCGGGCCACGCGTCGTACTGCCATCCGTACTCGCGCATGTCGGGGTAGACGCCCGTCGCGACGTCATGATCGACGAAGCGGATGCGCTCGACGGCGACGCCGTGTTCGCGCATGAGCCGGATGCTCGCATCCATGAGCCCCTGGGTGTTGCTCACCTCCGGCGAGCGCTTCAGGGTGCAGTTGACGAAGACCGCGCTGAGGTCGCTGTAGTCGGGTTCGGCTGCCATGGCGCGAACCTACCCCGGGGGCGAGCGGATGGCGCGGCGTTGACAGGCGACGCACAGGCGGCGGCTCGCGAACCTCAGTACCGCAGCAGGCTGTGGACCTCGTAGCGGTCGCCGAGCCGCTCACGACCGCCGAGCGCCTCGAGCTCGATCGCGACCGAGATGCCCGCGACGTGCCATCCGGCCCGTTCGACCAGACGCGCTGCGGCCTCGACCGTGCCGCCCGTCGCGAGCACGTCGTCGACGATCAGCACGCGCGAACCGGGCGCGAGCTCGTCCTCATGGACCTCGAGCGCGGCCGTGCCGTACTCGAGCTCGTACTCCTCGCGGATCACCGCGCGCGGCAGCTTGCCGGCCTTGCGGACGGGCAGCACGCCCGCGCCGCACAAGGCCGACGCGGCGCCCGCGAGCAAGAACCCGCGCGCCTCGATGCCGGCGAGGTCGTCGAAGCGGCCGGCGAACGGCGCGGTCAGCGCCTCGGCGAGCGCGTGGAACGCCGGACCGTGCGCGAACACCGGGGTGAGGTCGCGGAACACGACGCCGGGCTCGGGGAAGTCGGGGATCGTCGCGAGCTTCGACTCGACGAGCGCGCGCACCTGGTCATCGTCCACCGGCCACACCCTACCCGGCCCGCCGGTCCGCGCAGCGGGCGATCGTCAACCCGGTGGACGTCCGGCCCGCGTCGGGTAGCGTTTCGACCGATGCGACCCCGACGACACCGACGACCCCGACGACACCGGATGGCCCCGCTCGCCACGGCGACCGGGCTCATCGCGCTGCTCACCC
>DASTQT010000304.1:0-6280 GCA_035761605.1 Agromyces sp.
GCCGGACACCGTCGTCGCGATCCCCCAGACGAACGAGCCGCCGACGTCGAGCCCGTTGGCGACCAGTGCGAGCGCGATGAACAGGCCCAGCGCGACGTTCGCGAGCACGCCGTGGACGACGGTCGCCGTCATCGGCAGGATGCGACCCGCCGGGGTGGCCGCGACGGCCTCCGCCCGGCCCTGTTCCTCTTCCTGCCGGGTGTGGCGCACCGCGAGGAACGTGCTCATGAGCCCGCCCATGAGCGCGAGCCAGGCGAAGAGGAGGAAGAAGGCGAACGCGCCGTCGTCGACTCCGTTCGGCGTGCCGCGGAAGACGAGGATCGTGCGGGTCGCGATCGCGACGCCGAGGATCTCGCGACGGTCCTGCTCCTCGCCGTACGTATCGAACACCGCGGTGATCGATGAGTAGGCGAGCAGGGCGGTGCCGACGATCCACAGCACGAGCTGGAGCCGGTCGCGACGGAGACGCTGCCACAGCAGCGCGTTGAGCAGGGTCACGCCCGCGCCTCCTCCGTCTCGATCTCGGTGAGCTCGTCGCCGTAGTGCCGGAGGAAGAGGTCCTCGAGCGAGGGCGGCGCCACGGTGAGCCCCTGCACCCGGAGGCGCGCGAGCTCGGGAAGGACGGCGGCGACGCGGTCGCTGTCGACGGTGAACCGCACGCGGCCGCTGTCGATGACGAGGTCGTGGGTGTCGGGGATGGCCGCGAGCGCCGGTTCCTGCGCCGGATCATGGACGAACGCGATCTCGGTGCGGGTGAGGTGGCGCAGCTCGGCGAGCGTGCCGCTCTCGACCGTGCGACCGGCCCGGATGATGCTCACCCGATCGCACAGTTCCTCCACCTCGGAGAGGATGTGGCTCGACAGCAGCACGGTCGCGCCATCCTTCGCGGCCTGGTCGATCTCACGGTTGAACACCTGCTCCATGAGCGGGTCGAGCCCGCTCGTCGGCTCGTCGAGGATGTAGAGCTCGGCGGGCACGGCGAAGGCGGCGATGAGCGCGACCTTCTGCCGGTTGCCCTTCGAGTAGGAGCGGCCCTTCTTGCGCGGATCGAACTGGAAGACCTCGCACAGCCGTTCCTTGCGCCGACGGTACGCGGCCTTGTCGGTCGTGCCGCCGCGAAGCCGACTCAGCAGGTCGATCGCCTCGCCGCCGGTGAAGTTCGGCCAGATCGAGACATCGCCGGGCACGTACGCGATGCGCTTGTGCAGCGCGGCGGCGTCGGTCCACGGCTCGCGACCGAAGAGCGTCGCCTCACCGCCGGAGGCTCTCGCGAGACCGAGCAGGATGCGGATCGTGGTGGTCTTCCCGGCGCCGTTCGGGCCGAGGAAGCCGTGGATCTCGCCGGCCTCGACGGTGAGATCGAGGCCGTCGAGGGCGATGGTGCGCCCGAAGTGCTTCTCCAGGCCTCGAGTGCGGATCACGGTGGTCATGCGCGCGATGCTACGCCGACTTCACAATTTTGTGAATTCTCCTAACGGAAGCCTAACGGCGTGCCATCCGGTCACTCGAGCGCGGCGAACTTCTCGATGTCGCCCTCGGTGCCCGACACGATGATGAGGTCGTGGTTGGACACCACGGTCTTCTCGGTCGCGTACGTGAACGGCTTGCCGGGGCTCTTCACGCCGACCACGGTCACGTTGTGCCGCGAGCGGACGCCCGACTCGGTCAGGTTCTTGCCGCGGATCGGCTTCGGCGGGTACATCTTCACGAGTGCGAAGTCGTCGTCGAACTCGATGAAGTCGAGCATGCGGCCCGAGACGAGGTGGGCGGTGCGCTCGCCCGCCTCGCGTTCGGGGTAGATGACGTGGTTCGCGCCGATGCGCTCCAGGATCTTGCCGTGCGACGTCGAGATCGCCTTCGCCCAGATCTGCGGGATCTTCAGGTCGACGAGGTTCGCCGTGATGAGCACGGACGCCTCCACCGACGAGCCGACCGCGCAGACCGCGATCGAGAACTCCTGCGCGCCGATCTGTTTGAGCGCGTCGAGCGACTTCGCGTCGGCCACGACGGCGTGCGTCACCCGCTCCGCCCACTTCTGGACCAGGCCCTCATCCTCGTCGACGGCGAGCACCTCGCGGCCGAGACGGTCGAGCTGGCCGGCGGTGGCCGCGCCGAACCGGCCGAGTCCGATGACGAGCACGGGGGCGTCGTGCTTGATGCGATCAACCAACGATGGGCCTCTCTTCCGGTCGTTTGAACAACTGGCGCTTCTGCGACGCGGCGAGCGCCGCCGCGAGCGTGACGGTGCCGACGCGGCCCATGAACATGGTGAGCGCCATGACGTACTTGCCCTCGGGCGGCAGCGAGTCGGTGAGCCCGGTCGACAGCCCGCAGGTCGCGAACGCCGAGATCACGTCGAACAGCACGAAGTCGAGCGGCTCCTTGGTGATCTGCACGATGATGACGGTCGACACGGCCACGATCGTCGCACCCCACAGCACGACGCTCACCGCGAGCCGCAGCATGTCGCGGGGGATGCGGCGCCCGAACGCCTCCATGGCCGGCTTGCCCTTCGCCTCCGCGTACGCGGCGAGGAACAGCACGGCCAGCGTCGTGACCTTGATGCCGCCCGCGGTCGACGCCGAACCGCCGCCCACGAACATGAGCATGTCGGTCACGAGCAGGCTCGAGCCGTACAGGTCGGCCATGTCGATCGTCGCGAACCCGCCCGAGCGGGTCATCGTCGACATGAAGAACGCCTCGTACAGCGTCTTGCCGAACCCGAACGCGCCGTACGTCTTCGGGTTGTCGTACTCCAGCACGAGGAACGTGAGCGCGCCGGCGACCCAGAGGATGGCCGTGGTGGTCAGGGTGAGCTTGACGTGCACGCTCCACCGGCGCGGGAACCTCCACGTGCGCAGCAGCGCGAAGATCACGGGGAAGCCGAGGCTGCCGAGGAACACGTCGAGCATGAGCAGCGACTGGAACCAGTAGTCGTCGAAGAACTCGACCGGACCGAGCGGGTTCGGTGCGAACCCCGTGTTCGTGAAGGCGCTGACGGAGTAGTAGGCCGAGTACCAGGCACTCGTGCCCAGGTCGTAGCCAGCCGCGAGCACGCTCGGGATCATGCCGAGCATGATGACCGCCTCGATCGACAGCGTGCTGATCGCCACGGTGGCGAGCAGGCCGCCCACCTCGCCGAGCCGCACGGCCTGTCGCTCGGACACCGGGCCGGCGTGCACCCGCGACGGGTTCGTGTCGCTCGCGGCGATGAGCTTCGCACGCAGGCCGAGCCGTCGCGAGATCACCAGGCCGAGGATCGACGCGAGCGTCAGGACGCCCATGCCGCCGATGTTCATGCCGATGAAGATCACGGCATTGCCGAACGGCGACCAGTGCGTGGCCATGTCGACGGTGGTCAGCCCGGTGACGCAGATCGTGGAGACCGCGGTGAAGAACGCGTCGTACAGGGGAGTGCCGCCGGTGCCCGCGCCGGCCCGGGCGAGCGGGAGCGACAGCAGCAGGGTCGTGATCAGCACCAGCCCCGCGAAGATCAGGATGGCGAATCGCGACGGCGAACTGCGCACGAGCGCATCGAGGGCGTCGCGGACGCGGCCGAGCCATGAGCGACGGGCGAGACCCCGACGTCCCAAGGGCTGCGCGGCCATCCGCCCTCCCCTCGCTCGACGCGAGTGTCATCGTACTCCCCGCTCTCGACGCGGACTGACTACCCTTGAGCCATGGCGGACATCTTCGACGTGGTGGCGGACCCGACCAGGCGCGACATCCTCGGCGTCCTCCTCGACCGCGAGACGTCGGTTCCCGAGTCCGGCGGCGAGATCAGCGTGGGTGAGATCGTCACGGCGCTCGGGGTCAGCCAGCCCACGGTGTCCAAGCACCTCAAGGTGCTGCGCGAGTCCGGGCTGGTCGCCGTCCGCGAAGAGGGCCAGCACCGCTACTACCGGCTCGACCGCGCCCCGCTCGAGCGGCTCGAGGACTGGCTCATCCCGTTCGTGTCGATGCATGCCGCAGCCGACGCCGCCACGCTCGCCGGCGCCGACGCCGGCGCTGAAGAGGGCCTCAACGAGGAGCAGCGCGCGTTCGCCTCGGCGCTCGGCAAGGCCTTCGCCGACACCGCGCACCAGGTCACCGCGGTCGTCGCGTCGCAGCGCAAGCGCAAGTAGCCGCGCCTCAGCCCAGCCGCTTCTCCATCTCGAGCTCCATGCCGCCGGGATCGAGCTCGTACGGGCGCCGGTGCCCCGTGTAGGCGAACCCGAGCTTCTCGTAGAACCGGCGCGCCCGCGGGTTGTCCTCGTGCACCTCGAGCCGGAGCGTGTCGCTGCGCTCTGCGGCCCACCGCTCGATCTCGTCGAGCAGGGCGCGCGTGACGCCGGCCGCATCGCCGCGGCGATCGGGCGACACGTAGACGCCGACGAGCAGCGGGCCGGTTGCGGCATCCGGCACGTAGCACCCCATCGTGCCGACCCACCGGTCGCCCTCGATCGCGACGATCACGGTCTGCTCGCGCGACTCGCCGCGGCGCGCGCGGACGCGCCACTCGGCCTCCTCGTACCCGAGCGCCCGCTCGAGCGTGTCGCCGAACGCGATCGGGGTGTCGCGCAGCATCTCGAGTCGCAGCGCGCGCACGGCCGCCCAGTCGTCTTCACGCGTGGTGCGGATCACGAGTCCGGGTCGTGGCATTCCTCGACGGTATCGGATGCCGGATCGGCGCCGCCCGGGCGAATGGGCTAGACTACCGCGGGGCGTCTCCGCCCCACGGCTGCGGCACGCGCGGCCGACCGGATCTTTGTGAGGTTTTCGTGGGTTCCGTCATCAAGAAGCGTCGCAAGCGCATGGCGAAGAAGAAGCACCGCAAGCTGCTTCGCAAGACGCGCCACCAGCGTCGCAACAAGAAGTAGTCGTACGACCACTGGCAGAGCGTCAGGCCGTCAGGCCTGGCGCTTTTCGCTGCCCGCACGCCTGTGCGGGTCGAGGAGCGCCGCAGGCGCGTCTCGAGACCCCGACCTGCGTCGCGAGCGGACGTATCCTGAGCGCATGAGCGTCCGCGACATCCGCCTCACCCTCATCGGCAAGCCCGGATGCCACCTCTGCGACGACGCGCGGGAGGTCGTGCAGTGCGTTCGCGAGGAGCTCGCCGCGACGCCCGACGCGCCCGGCACGAGCTTCGAGGAACTGTCGATCCTCGACGACGAGGCGCTCCGCACCCGGTACGCCGAGGAGATCCCCGTGCTGCTCGTCGACGACGAGGTGCACGGGTACTGGCGCATCGATCCCGTGCGGCTGAAGACCGCGTTGCTCGCCGCGCGCCGGCCCTAGCCCGCCGCATCCGCTCGCTCAAGGGGGTGCGGATCGGGTGCCGCAGGCGTTGACTTGCCCCATGACGAGCCTCGCCGCGTCCCAGCCCGAACAACCCGCCGCCGCCGAGCACTCCGACGTGGTCGTCGTGGGTGCGGGCATCACCGGACTCGCGACCGCGGTCATGCTGCTCGACGCCGGGCGGAGCGTGACCGTGCTCGAGCAGGACGTCGCGGGCGCGCTCGCGAGCGGACGCAACACGGGCAAGGCGACCCTGCTGCAGGGCACCCGGCTCTCCACGATCCGGCGCGGACACCCCGCACGGCTCGTCCGCGCGTACGTCGACGCCAATCGCGCCGGGCAGCAGTGGCTGCGGCGCGCATGCGAACGCGCCGGCGTCGTCTACCGCGAGGCGACGGCGTACAGCTACGCGCAGTCGATCGACGGGCTCGACGCCGTCGACGCCGAGGTCCGGGCCGCGCGCGAGGCCGGGCTGCCCGTGCGGCGCGTCGACGACGTGCCCGACGACGTGCCCTTCCCGCTCGCGGGTGCGGCGGCGCTCGACGGGCAGTTCGCGCTCGAGCCCGCCGAGCTCATGCGCGGGCTCGCCGAGCTCGTCGCGCGCGGCGGCGGCCGACTCGTCACCGGCGTGCGGGCGCTCGGCGTGCGCGCCTCCGATCCCGTGCGGGTGCGCACGAGCGCCGGCGAGTACACCGCGAACCAGGTCGTCATCGCGACGGGCGCGCCGATGCTCAGCCGAGGGCTGTACTGGGCGAAGACGAGCGGATCCCGATCGATGCTCGCGTCGTTCGACGTACCCGAGCCGGCGACGGCACGCCTGCCCGACGGGCTCTACCTGTCCGTGGACCGGCCGGGCCGCAGCATCCGCTCGGCCGAGCACGCCGGCCGCACGCAACTGCTCGTGGGCGGCGCCGGCCACCGCACCGGGCGCGAGCCCAGCACGCGCGACCTGCTCGACGAACTCCTCGAGTGGACGCACACCTGGTGGCCCGACGTGACCGAC
>DASTQT010000305.1:0-4186 GCA_035761605.1 Agromyces sp.
GCATGTTCAATATGCTAAACGTTCGTTCAGCCACGACGCAATACGTCATCGATTCCCACAGATGAGGACTGTTCACCAACGATTGGGTAACGCTTCACCCGATCCGTCGCAGACCGGGTTTCGAGCCCGCATACGCTCGATGGCAATCCTGGGGAGGAGGATCGCGTGGCACGGAAGCACGCACAGTACGGCCCGCGGCGCGCGGTGAACGAGCCGAGGGGCGGCGACGCGCGCGCCGCGACGGGAGCGCTCGACCTGCCGGAGCCCGTCGAGACCGACGATCGGCTGACGGCCACCGGCGCGGTGCAGGCGGCGTTGGCGCGCACGCCCACGACCGAGGAGATCGAGACCAATGCGTTCTCGGGCCCCATCACGGTGCCCCGGCGCGAGCCGCTCGGCGAGACCGGCTTCCAGGTCCATCCGCTGGCCCTCGGCGCGAGCACGTTCGGCTGGACCGTCGGCGCCGAAGACGCGGCGGACATCCTCGACCGGTTCGCCGGCGTCGGCGGCAACCTCGTCGACACCGCCGACAGCTATGCCGCCGGTCGCAGCGAGACCGTCATCGGCCGGTGGATGGCGACCCGCGGCGCCCGCGACCGGGTCCGCGTGATCACGAAGGTCGGCCGCCACCCCGACCGGCGGGGGCTCGCGCCCGAGTCCATCGCCGCGGCCGTCGACGATTCGCTGATGCGCCTCGGCACCGACCGCATCGACCTCCTCTGCTTCCACGGCGACGATCCCGAGATCCCGCTCGAGGAGAGCCTGGGCGCCGTCGACGCGCTCATCACCGCGGGCAAGGTGCTCGCGATCGGCGCATCCGACTTCTCGCCGGAGCGACTCATCGAGGCACGCGTCCTCGCCGCGAACGGGCTCCCGCGCTTCCAGGTGCTCACGACCCGCTACAACCTCATGGAGCGCCGCGACTTCGAGGGCGCGCCCGAACTGGTCGCGCACGCGCAGGGGCTCGCGGTGCTGCCGTACTTCGCGCTCGCGAACGGCTTCCTCGGCGGCAACGTGCGACGTCGCGCCGACATCCGCCGCGACGCGCGGGGCGAGCGGCAGGCGCGCCACCTCGGCCGGCGCGGGCTCCGCGTGCTCCGGGCGCTCGACGAGGTCGCCGCCGCGCACGACACGGTGCCCGCCGCCGTCGCGATCGCCTGGCTCCTCGCCCGCCCCACGGTCGCCGCGCCGGTCGCGAGCGCGAGTCGGCCCGAGCAGGTCGACGCGCTGGTCGCGGCGGCGAACCTCGTGCTGCACCGCTCGGAGATCGTCGAACTCGACCGCGCGTCGGCCTGAGCCGGGCGGCCGCGCCGGGCGGCTGCGGGCGGGGCCCACGCGAAGCCGCGTGGTCGCGACGCGCCGACCCGCGGCGTCGGATGGGTGGCATAGGCTGGAGCGCGTGAACGGCGCCGTCGAACTGTCCTTGGGCGAACCCGAGCTGGAGTTCCGCGCCGCCGGAGACACGCTCGTGCGTCGCTCCGTGCTGCCGTCGGGCATCCGCGTGCTGACCGAGCGCGTTCCCGGCAGCCGCAGCGCCACCATCGGCTTCTGGGTCGCGGTCGGCTCGCGCGACGAGCACGCCGCCGACAGCGGCCATCCGGCCACGCACGGCTCGACGCACTTCCTCGAGCACCTGCTGTTCAAGGGCACCGAGACCCGCAGCGCGCTCGACATCGCCGTCTCGTTCGACGCGGTCGGCGGCGAGCACAACGCGGTCACGGCCAAGGAGTACACCTGCTACTACGCCAAGGTGCAGGATCGCGACCTGCCGATGGCGGTCGAGGTGCTCGCCGACATGTTCACCTCCTCGGTGCTCGACCCCGAGGAGTTCGAGAGCGAGCGGCGGGTCATCCTCGAAGAGCTCGCGATGGCCGGCGACGACCCGGCCGATGTCGCGAACGAGCGCTTCTTCGAGGCCGTGCTGGGGCGCCATCCGCTCGCCCGGCCGATCGGCGGCCACCCCGCCGCGATCGACGCAGCGACGCGCGATGCGGTGTGGGAGCACTACCGTGCGAACTACCGGCCGCGCGACCTCGTCGTCACGGCCGCGGGCGCGGTCGACCACGACGTCCTCGTCGCCGGGCTCACGGCCGCCCTCGACGGCGCCGGATGGCGCCTCGACGAGGCGGGTGCGCCCGAACCGCGACGCTCGACCGACGCCGCGATGCTCGACGGCACCACTCCGCTCACCGTCGTCGAGCGGCCGGGGGAGCAGGTGAACCTCGTGCTCGGCGTGCCCGGGCTCGTCGCGACCGACGAACGGCGCGCGGTGCTCAGCGTGCTGAACACGGTGTTCGGCGCCGGCATGTCGTCGCGGCTGTTCCAGCAGATCCGCGAGCGCCGCGGGCTCGCCTACTCGGTGTACTCGTTCGCGCCCGGCTACTCCGACGCGGGCGTCTTCGGCATGTACGCCGGATGCGCACCGAAGAACGCGGCGACCGTCGCGGCGCTCATGCGCACCGAGCTCGAACGGCTCGCGCACCACGGCGTGACGCCCGACGAGCTCGAGCGCGCCACCGGGTACCTCGGCGGCGCGTCCGCGCTCGCGCTCGAAGACAGCGACACCCGGATGTCACGGCTGGGTCGCGCCGAGCTGGCGCTCGGCGAGTTCGCCGACCTCGACGAGGCCCTGCGCCGCGTCGGACGCGTCACCGGTGACGACGTCCAGGCGCTCGCCGCCGACCTCGCGGACCGTCCCTTCTCGCTCGTGGCGGTGGGTCCGGTCCAGGAGCACGCGTTCCGCTCCGTCGTCGACCAACCCGAACCCCGCACCGACGTCGCCTGAGCGACGCCCGACCCCACCAGGACCCGACGTGCCCCACCACCTCTACCTCGTCCGCCATGGCGAGCAGCTCGACGCCGAACACGGCCTCCAGGACGGACCGCTCTCCCCACGAGGCCGGCGTCAGGCCGAGCTGCTCGGCGAGCGGCTCGGGGGCATCCCGTTCGACGCCGCCTACCACTCGCCCCTGCAGCGCGCGGCCGAGACCGCCGACATCATCGCGATGAAGATGCCCGCGCTGCAGCCCGAGCCGTCGGCGCTGCTGTTCGACTGCGTGCCCTCCGGTCCCGCGCCCGAGACGCCGTCGGCCTACGCGCCGTTCTTCGGGTCGTTCAGCGAACTCGACTTCGAGGCCGGTCGCGCGCAGATGGCCGACGCGAACGCCGAGTTCCTCCGCTCGCACCGCGAGGACCGCCACGACCTGCTCATCACGCACAACTTCGTCATCGGATGGTTCGTCCGCGAGGTCCTCGGCGCGCCCGAGTGGCGCTGGGCGACGATCAACCAGGCCAACTGCGGGCTGACCGTGCTCACCCAGCGCGCGCCCGGCCGTCCGTGGACCCTCCTCGTGCACAACGACCTCGCGCACCTGCCGCCCGAACTGCGCACGGGCCTGCCGGAGCAGTTCGCGATCTGAGCCGACCGGCTCGGCGTCAGAGCCGCTTGCCGTACCAGTTCGTCGCGTTCGGGTTCGCGTTGTACGGCTCGATGTCGACGTAGCCGTTCGAGCGGTACAGGCCCCCCGCGGCCTCGAGGCTCGCGTTCGTGTCGAGCACGGCCTCCTCGGCGCCGTACTCGACGGCTCGGCGCTCGAGCTCCCGCAGCAGGCGGCGGCCCTCGCCGCGGCCTCGGCCCTCGGGCGAGAGCCACAGGTGCTTCACCTCGAAGCGCACGCGGCCTTCGGCCGAGGGCTCGATGCGCCTGACGCCGCCGCAGCCGACCGCGCGCCCCTCGTCGTCGAGGACGAGGAGGAACACGCCCGCGGGCGGCGTGAACTGGGCGTCGTCGGGCCAGGTCGGCCGGTACTCGCCCTGCTCGGGCGGAAAGCCCGCCGCGCGCTCGGCGAAGTAGTCGCCGAGGAGGCGGCGCGAGTCTGGGTCGGTCACGGCGGCGTCACGGAAGCGCAGCATGGAACCAGCCTATGGCGGCCGTCCGAGCGGTCCGCGCCGGTTGCTAGGGTGAACGTCGTGACGATCAGGGTCGCGGTGGCCGGAGCCACCGGGAAGATGGGGCGCCTCGCCGCGCGGTTGATCGACGAGGCCGACGACCTCGAGCTGCACGCCGGGCTCGACTCGCGCTCGAGCCTCGACGAGCTCGAGGGCGCCGACGTCGTGCTCGACGTCACGCACCCCGCCGCGAGCCCCGCGATCGTCGAGGCCGCGATCGAGGCGGGCGTCGCGGTCG
>DASTQT010000306.1:0-3109 GCA_035761605.1 Agromyces sp.
GAGCCCCGTGCCTCGCTTGTCGAAGAGGATCACCCGGCCCAGCTTCGCGAGGCGGTCGATGAAGTCGGCGTTCTCCGTGAGCTCGAAGAACACGTCGACGTTCGACGCGAGCGGGAACGCGATGAGGAGGTCGCGGGATCCCTCGCCGACGACCTTGAACGCGATGTCGGCGTCGCCGCTCCGGACGAAGGAGGTCGCGGGGATCACGGCGACGCCACCGCGCGTCGCCGTCGGCCGGGCGCGTTGCGAGGACCCCTCGGAGCCTGCCCCGTCACCCTTCCACGCTAGTGCCCGGGCACCGGATCCGTGCGGAGGTCGGGCTAAATGCCACCCTCGGTCGCCTCGCCGCGCGCGACGCGGCGCCGGTGCTCGCGGATGCGCACCACGCGCTTGGCGACGAACGCCGCGACGGCGAGCGCGACGGCCACGATGACGACGAGTTGGAACGCGTCGGCCCACGGCTCGACGACGTGCCAGTTCTCGCCGAGCAGGTAGCCGGCGAGCACGAACACCGTGTTCCAGATGGCGCTGCCGATCGTCGTGAGGGCGAGGAACAGCGCGACGTGCATGCGCGTGACGCCCGCCGGCACGGAGATCAGCGAACGGAAGAGCGGGATCATCCGCCCGAAGAAGACCGCTGTGCGGCCGTGCCGGAGGAACCAGGACTCGGTGCGGTCGACGTCGGCGACGTCGACGAGCGGCACGGCCTTGACGATCGCGCGCGTGCGCTCGCGGCCGAGGATCGCGCCGATGCCGTACAGCGCCAGCGCGCCGACGACCGAGCCGAGGGTCGTCCAGATCAGCACCTCGGCGAGCGTGAACGAGCCCTGGCTCGCGGTGAATCCGGCGAGCGGCAGGATCACCTCGCTCGGAAGCGGAGGGAACAGGTTCTCGAGGGCGATGGCCAGGCCGGCCCCGGGTGCGCCGAGGGTCTCCATGACGTCCACGGCCCACGCGGCGAGGCCGGTGAGCTCGGGTTCGGCAGCGGCGGCGGCGGTTCGGATCGCGATCGTCGTCGTCATGTCTTCGACGCTATTCGACGCCGCCTGAGCGGTCGGTGGGACGACCATCCGGGTCGGCGGTGGGGTTATCCCCCGTGCTCGGCGATCCGTCGCGATCTCCAATCCGCGTCGGCGGCGGCGCCGAACACCACGATGACGGCCCCGAGAGGCGGGCCGCACGTCGAAGGAGAAGACCGATGCGATCCACGTTCCGCTCGCACCGCACCGCACTCGCCGCGTTCTCGATCGTCTGCGTCGCCGCGCTCGGCCTCGCCGGCTGCAGCGCCGGCGCGTCCGGCGAACCCGACGCGGCCACCAGCGACGAGACGACCATGAGCGAGGAGCCCATGGCGACGGAGGAGATGAACGCCGATCCCGCCGCGAACCTGGTCGGCCCCGGCTGCGCCGACTACGCCGCACAGGTGCCCGACGGCGCCGGCTCGGTCGAGGGGATGTCGCAGGACCCCGTCGCGGTCGCGGCATCCAACAACCCGCTGCTGACCACGCTCGCCGCCGCCGTGTCGGGACAGCTCAACCCCGACGTGGACCTCGTCGACACGCTCAACGGCGACGAGTTCACGGTGTTCGCGCCCGTCGACGACGCGTTCGCAGCGATCGACCCGGCCACGATCGAGTCGCTGAAGACCGACACCGAGACCCTCACGTCGATCCTGACCTACCACGTGGTGCCCGGACAGCTCACGCCCGACGAGGTCGTCGGCAGCCAGGCCACCGTGCAGGGCAGCTCCGTCGAGGTGACCGGCTCGGGCGACGAGCTCATGGTGAACGACGCGAACGTCATCTGCGGCGGCGTCATGACGGCGAACGCGACCGTCTACCTCATCGACGCGGTGCTCATGCCGCAGTAGCGGGCCCGTCGATCGACGCTGAAGGCGCCCGGGGTACGCCCGGGCGCCTTCAGCGTGCTCCGAGCCGGGTGCGCGAGGCTGGTCCTCCCAGCAGAAACGGAGCGACGCGCATGCCCTGGAGCCTCATCCTCGACATCGCGCTCATCCTCGTGCTCGTCGCCGCCCTCGTGCACGGATGGCGCGCGGGCCTGCTCCGCAGCCTCGGCGGGCTGCTGGGCCTCATCGCCGGCGGCATCGCCGCGTACTTCGCGATGCCGTGGGTCGTGTCGTTCATCGCGGCGCCGGAATGGCGCGCCCCGATCGCCATCGCCGTGGC
The DNA here is from genome assembly GCA_035761605.1 of Agromyces sp. Classification (GTDB taxonomy): domain Bacteria; phylum Actinomycetota; class Actinomycetes; order Actinomycetales; family Microbacteriaceae; genus Agromyces. Next base: position 2,187 of record DASTQT010000306.1, read on the forward strand.
GATCCTGCTGCTCGTGGGCGGCGTGACGCTCGGCGCCTCGATCGGGCACGCGCTCGGGCGCGGCGCGGACGCCGTGAAGCTCGGCATCGTCGACCGCATCCTCGGCGCGATCGTGAACACCATGGTCACCGCGTTCGTCATCGCCCTCGTCGGCGCGGGCGTCTCGACGATGGGCGTGCCCGTGGTCTCTCCCGCCGTCGCCGGGTCGTGGGTCGTGCGCGGCATCGAACAGGTGACGCCCCAGCCGGCGCGCGCGCTCATGGCGGAACTCCGCGGTGCGGCCGTCGGCGAGGCGATCCCGTGGCTCGTCGGCGTGCTCGACGGACCCACGGTCGCGCCCGAGCTGCCGACGGGCGGCGTGGACGATCCCGAGCTCTCCGCCGCCGCGGCATCCGTGGTCCGTATCACCGGACTCGCGTACGAGTGCGGCGGCAACCTCACGGGCTCGGGGTTCGTCGTCGCCGAGGATCGGGTCGTGACGAACGCGCACGTCGTCGCGGGCGTCGACGACCCGATCGTCGAGGCGCCCGGACGCGGGCCCGTCCCCGGACGCGTGGTCGCGTTCGACCCCGAGAACGACCTCGCGGTGATCGCGACCGACGGGCTCGGCGTGCAGCCGCTCGGCCTCGCCGACCCGCCCGCGGCCGAGGCCGACGTCGCCGTCGTCGGCTACCCGTTCGGCGGGCCGCTCGAGCTCAGGGCGGCCCGGGTCATGGCGACCGGCCCGATCACGATCTCGATCGACGGCGAGAGCTCGTCGCGCGACGTCGTGACGCTGGCGGCCGATGTCGACCACGGCAATTCGGGCGGCCCGGTCCTCACCGGCGACGGGCTCGTCGGGGGCGTGGTGTTCGCGAAGTCGCAGACCGTCGACAACGTCGGATTCGCGGTGCCGGTCGGCACGCTCGAGCCGCTCGCCGCGG
>DASTQT010000307.1:0-3060 GCA_035761605.1 Agromyces sp.
CGTACGGCAGGCGGAGCGTCACTGCGTCACCTCCGCCGCGAGTCCCGGAGCCACCGTGAAGGCCGCGCCCGTGGCATCCGTCACCTGCTCGACGGTGACGCCGGGAGCCAGTTCGACGAGCACGAACCCGTCGATGGTCACGTCGAACACGGCGAGGTCCGTGATCACCCGGTCGACGCAGCGACGGCCGGTGAGCGGCAGCGTGCACTCCTGCACGAGCTTGGCCGAGCCGTCCTTCGCGACGTGCTCCATGACCACGATCACTCGCTCGGCGCCGTTCACGAGGTCCATGGCGCCGCCCATGCCCTTGACCATCTTGCCGGGCACCGCCCAGTTGGCGATGTCGCCGTGCGCCGACACCTGCATGGCCCCGAGCACGGCGGTCGTGATGCGTCCGCCGCGGATCATGCCGAAGCTCGCGGCCGAGTCGAAGTACGCCGCGCCCGGGAGCACCGTCACGGTCTCCTTGCCCGCGTTGATGAGCTTGGCGTCCTCTTCGCCCTCCCACGGGTAGGGGCCGACGCCGAGTATGCCGTTCTCGGAATGCAGGACGACCTCGACGCCCTCGGGCAGGTGGTTCGGGATGAGCGTCGGCAGGCCGATGCCGAGGTTGACGTACGTGCCGTCCTCGAGCTCGCGGGCGGCGCGCGCCGCCATCTCGTCGCGGGTGAGCGGCATCAGCGGGTCTCCTCGGTCGGCTCGGCGGTTCCGGATGCCGCCGGCCGGGGCCGCACGGTCACCTTCTCGATGGGCAGGTCGGCGGACTGCTCGGGCGTCAGCACGATCACGCGATCGACGTAGATGCCGGGCAGGTGGATGTCGTCGGGCCCCAGCACACCCGGCTCGACGAGCTCGTCGACCTCCGCGATGGTGACCCGCCCCGCCATCCCGGCGAGCGGGTTGAAGTTGCGCGTCGACTTCTCGAACCGCAGGTTGCCGTGCCGGTCGCCGACCGCGGCGCGCACGAGTCCGTAATCGGTTCGGATGGCGCGTTCGAGCACGTACTCGCGGGTCTTCCCGAACGAGTCGAAGGGCCGCAGCTCCTTGGGTTCGCTGGTGAGCGCGACCGACCCGTCGGGCGCGTAGCGCAGCGGCATCCCGCCGTCGGAGACCGCCGTGCCGGCGCCGGTCGCCGTGTAGAACGCGGGGATGCCGACACCGCCGGCGCGCATCCGCTCGGCGAGCGTGCCCTGCGGCGTGAGCTCGACCTCGACCTCGCCCGAGAGGTACTGCCTCGCGAACTCCTTGTTCTCGCCGATGTACGACGCGATCACGCGACGGATGCGTCCGGCCGCGAGCAGTTCGCCGAGCCCCCACCCGTCGACGCCGCAGTTGTTCGAGACGACCTCGAGCTCGTCGACGCCGCGCGCGAGCAGCGCCCGGATGATCGTGATCGGCACGCCCGACAGGCCGAAGCCGCCGACGGCGAGCGACGCCCCAGACGGGATGTCGGCGACGGCCTCATCGGCCGACGCGTAGGTCTTGTCCATGTGTCCTCCGGGTTCAGGGGGTCTCGTCGGGGGTTCCGGGGGCGGATGCCGCGGCATCCCGCTCCGCGAAGACCGCGCGCATGATCGCGAACGCCGCGTTCGACGCCGGCAGGCCCGCGTAGAGCGCGGTGTGCAGCAGCACCTCCGCGATCTCGTCGCGCGTGAGCCCGTTGCGGAGCGCCGCGCGCACGTGCATCGCGATCTCGTTCTCGTGGCCGCCGGTGGTGAGGCTCGCGAGCGTCGCGATCGAGCGCTCGCGGCGCGTCAGCCCGGGCCGGGCCCACACGTCGCCCCACGCGTACCGGGTCAGGAAGTCCTGGAACGCGGCGGTCTCGGGCGTGGTCGCGGCCACCGCGCGGTCGACGTGCGCGTCGCCGAGCACCTCGCGCCGCACGGTCATGCCGCGGTCGTGTGCGACGGATGCCGCGCCCGCACGCTCCGCGGCGGCGACGTGCTGCGCGATCAGCTCGGCGGCCGCGGCGGGCTCCTCGAGCACGGCGAGGTGCGATGCTCCGTCGAGCGCCACGTGCCGGGCGCCGGGGACGGCGTCGGCGAGGTCCTGCATCGACGCGGGCGTCGTCACGGCGTCGCGCTCGCCGCTGATCGCGAGCGTGGGCACGCCGAGTCGGCCGAGGTCGGCGGTGCGGTCGAACTCCGCGAGCGCCTCGGCGCATCGGGCGTACGACTCGTCGTCGATGTCGACGAGCGTCGTGAGCGAGCGGGCACCGGGTCCGCCGCCCTCGCGCTCGAGGAACCCGGGCGCGAACCATCGCGCGGCACTGCCGGTCACGAGCGACGCCGTGCCGCTCGCACGCACCGACGCCGCGCGCTCGATCCATCCGTCGGGCGTGCCGATGCGCGCGCCGCTGCAGCTGAGCACGAGCGAGCGCACACGATCGGGATGCGCGACCGCGAGCTCGAGCGCGACCGTGCCGCCGAGCGAGACGCCCGCGACGTGGAACGCGCCGCCGCCGGCCTCGTCGACGACGGCGAGCACGGCGTCGGCGAGCTCGCCGATCGTGAACGCGTCGCTCGCGGCGGGCGAGTCGCCGTGGCCGGGCAGGTCGATGCGCAGGATCCGCAGGCCGGCGGTGCGGTCGTCGGCGCGGAGACGCGCGACGACGCCGTCCCAGAGCGCGGTGGTCGTGCCGAGCGACGGCAGCAGCACGAGCAGCGGGTTGGCCGGGGCCGGCGCGGCGCCGGGCGCGAACGAGCCGAGCAGGCGGGGAACGGTCATGGTCGGGTCTCCGATCCGGCGAGTCGGGTGAAGCGGGCGACGGCCCGGTCGACGATGCGGTCGGATGCCGCGGCGAGCACGTCGACGTGCGGGCGAGCGCCGGCCGGCCCGGCGCCCTCGAGGATCGCGGCGGCGCGGTGCGCGTCGAACTCGAGCCCGTCGATCAGCCGGGCGGCCGCGCCGGCCGCGGACCGGGCGAGCCGCGCGAGCCGTCGGAACGCGGACCATTCCGCGTGCCACCGTCCCGCCGACCGCTCGTCGCCCGCGACGGCGGCGCTCGCGACGACCTGCAGCAGGCCGGGCGCCTCGACCGCGGCGGCCGTGATCGCGACG
>DASTQT010000308.1:0-5863 GCA_035761605.1 Agromyces sp.
CCGAGCGCGCGCTCGAGTACATGGCCCTCGAGCCCGGAACGCCCCTGAAGCAGATCCCCGTCGATGCCGTCTTCATGGGCTCCTGCACCAACAGCCGCATCGAGGACCTCCGCGCGTTCGCGTCGATCGTCAAGGGCCGGAAGAAGGCCGACGGCGTGCGCGTCATGGTCGTTCCCGGCTCGGCGCGCGTGCGGCTCGAGGCCGAGGCCGAGGGCCTCGACAAGGTGTTCGAGGAGTTCGGCGCCGAGTGGCGCTTCGCGGGCTGCTCGATGTGCCTCGGCATGAACCCCGACCAGCTCGCGCCGGGCGAGCGCTGCGCGTCGACCTCGAACCGCAACTTCGAGGGGCGTCAGGGCAAGGGCGGCCGAACCCACCTGGTCTCGCCGCTCGTCGCGGCCGCGACCGCGGTCCGCGGGACGCTGTCGAGCCCGTGGGACCTGGAACAGGACCCGCCCGGAGGTCTCGATACGGCCGTCCCGGCCTACTCGACCAGCGGAGCGGAGGGCAACTGACATGGAGAAGATCAGCACCGTCACCGGCGTCGCCGCCCCGCTGCGTCGCTCGAACGTCGACACCGACCAGATCATCCCCGCCGTGTTCCTCAAGCGCGTCACCAAGACGGGCTTCGACGACGCGCTCTTCCACGCGTGGCGGCAGGATCCGGAGTTCGTGCTCAACCAGCCCGCCTACGCGGGTGCCGCGATCCTCATCGCCGGCCCCGACTTCGGCACCGGCTCGAGCCGCGAGCACGCCGTCTGGGCGCTGCGCGACTACGGGTTCCGCGTCGTCATCTCGAGCCGCTTCGGCGACATCTTCCGCGGCAACTCGGGCAAGCAGGGCCTGCTCGCGGCACAGGTCGCCTACGAGGACGTCGAGCTGCTGTGGGAGGCGATCGAGGCCCAGCCGGGAATAGCGGCGACCGTCGATCTGGTTGAGCGTACGGTGAGCATCGGCTCACTCACGGTTTCGTTCGAGATCGACGATTACACTCGGTGGCGGCTCCTGGAAGGACTCGACGACATCGGGCTCACCCTCCGGGACGAGCCGGCCATCGCCGAGTTCGAGTCGCACCGAGAGGCGTGGCGCCCGACGACGCTCCCCATCCGGGAGCCGGCAGAGACAGGGAACTGAGTGAACACACTCGTGGATGACGCGAAGCAGCACGGCACGGCGGTCGGCCTCCCGGTCGACCGCATCACGATCAACGGCGGAAAGCCGCTTCACGGCCGGATCGAGTTGAAGGGCGCGAAGAACCTCGTCACCAAGGCGATGGTCGCCGCGATCCTCGGCGACACGCCGAGCCTCCTCAGGGACGTGCCGAACATCAGCGACGTGCGCATCGTGCGAGGCCTGCTCGAGGTGCACGGCGTGACCGTCACCGAGGGCCCGGAAGAGGGCGACCTGGTGCTCGACCCGTCCGCGGTCGAGACGGCGCACATGGCCGAGGTCGACGCGCACGCCGGCTCCAGCCGCATCCCGATCCTGTTCTGCGGTCCGCTCCTGCACCGGCTCGGCGAGGCGTTCATCCCCGACCTCGGCGGCTGCCGCATCGGCGACCGCCCGATCGACTACCACCTCGAGGTGCTGCGCAACTTCGGCGCGATCGTCGAGAAGCTCCCCAGCGGCATCCGGATGTCGGCACCCAACGGATTGCACGGCGCGAAGGTCTCGCTGCCCTATCCGAGCGTGGGTGCGACCGAGCAGGTGCTGCTCACCGCGGTGCTCGCCGACGGCATCACCGAGCTCTCGGGCGCGGCGATCGAGCCCGAGATCATGGACCTCATCAACATCCTCCAGAAGATGGGCGCCATCATCACGGTCGACACCGACCGCGTCATCCGCATCGAGGGCGTCGACACGCTGCACGGCTACACGCACCGCGCGCTGTTCGACCGCAACGAGGCCGCGAGCTGGGCGGCTGCCGCGCTCGCGACCGAGGGCGACATCTTCGTCGGCGGCGCCCGCCAGGCCGAGATGCTCACGTTCCTCAACGTGTTCCGAAAGGTCGGCGGCGACTTCGAGATCGAGGACGACGGCATCCGGTTCTTCCACCCCGGCGGCGAGCTGAAGCCCGTCATCATCGAGACCGACGTGCACCCCGGGTTCATGACCGACTGGCAGCAGCCGCTCGTGGTCGCGCTCACCAAGGCCAAGGGCGTCTCGATCGTGCACGAGACCGTGTACGAGCAGCGCTTCGGCTTCGTCGACGCGCTCGTCGAGATGGGCGCGTCGATCGAGGTGCACAAGGAATGCCTCGGTGGTCGCCCCTGCCGATTCGGCCAGCGCAACTTCAAGCACTCCGCTGTGATCTCGGGGCCCTCGCAGCTGCACGGCGCCGACATCGAGGTGCCCGACCTGCGCGGCGGCTTCAGCCACCTGATCGCGGCGCTCACCGCAGAGGGGCGTTCGACCGTCTCGAACGTCGGCATCATCGCGCGCGGCTACGAGAACTTCATCACCAAGCTGGAGCTGCTCGGAGCGGACTTCGCGCTCGAAGGATAATGGGTCAGTGCCCCAACGTGACCCCGCCGCGACGACCGCGGTGAAGCCCGGTGCCGAGAAGCGCCGCCCCTCGTTCTTCTGGGTGCTCGCCGCCCTGATCCTCCCGCTCTGGAACCTCTCGGTGAAGTACCGCTTCCACCACGGCGAGCGGATGCCGCAGGCCGGCGCGTTCGTGCTGTCGCCGAACCACTACAGCGAGGTCGACCCGGTCGTCATGGGCGTCGCCGCGTGGAAGCTCGGCCGCGCGCCGCGGTTCCTCGCGAAGGCGTCGCTGTTCAAGAACCCCGTCGTCGGCTGGCTCCTCCGCACCTCGGGCCAGATCCCCGTCGAGCGCGCCGGCAGCCAGAGCCACGCCGCCATCCGCGCCGCCGAGCAGCTCGTCGAGAAGGGGCGCATGGTCGTCGTCTACCCCGAGGGCTCGCTCACGCGCGACCCCGGCATGTGGCCCATGCGCGGCAAGACGGGCGCGGTGCGCATCGCGCTCGAGCGCGGCATCCCGGTGGTGCCGGCCGCGCACTGGGGCACGCAGCAGATCCTGCCCCGGTACGGCAAGAAGCTGAGCCTGTTCCCGCGCAAGACCGTCGACGTGATCATCGGCGAACCGCTCGACCTGTCGGCGTACGAGGGCAAACCGCTCGACAACGCCAACCTCACGGCGGCCACGAACGAGCTCATGGACGCGATCGCGGCGCTGCTCGGCGAGCTTCGCGGCGAGACCCCGCCCGCCGAGCGATGGGACCCGGTCAAGCACGGCCAGAAGGAGACGGGGCGCCTCGATGGCTAGGCCGGCCGCGCGACGCGCGCCGGGCAAGCGCGTCGCCGTGCTCGGCGCCGGGAGCTGGGGCACGACGTTCGCCAAGATCCTCGCCGACGGCGGCGCCGACGTCATGATCTGGGCGCGGCGCCCCGAGCTCGCGCGCGAGATCCAGGAGGCCAAGCGCAACAGCGACTACCTCCCCGGCATCAACCTGCCGATCGGGCTGCGCGCCACGAGCCGGCTCGACCTGGCGCTGGCCGGCGCCGAGCAGGTCTACGTGAGCGTCCCGAGCCAGACGCTCCGCGAGAACCTCATCGCCGCCGAACCCCACCTGCACGCGCAGGCGACCATCGTCTCGCTCATGAAGGGCGTCGAGAAGTCGACCGGGCACCGCATGAGCGAGGTGATCGCCGAGGTGCTGCCGATCGCCGAGTCGCAGATCGCGGTGATCTCCGGCCCGAACCTCGCGCTCGAGATCGCCAAGGAGCAGCCGACCGCGGCCGTGGTGTCGTCGACGAGCTTCGAGACCGCCCACGCCGTGGCATCCGTGGCCCGCAACAAGTACTTCCACTCGTTCGTGAACACGGATGTCATCGGCACCGAGTTCGGCGGCGTGCTGAAGAACCTCATCGCGGTCGCGATCGGCATCGTCGACGGCGCCGGCTACGGCGAGAACACGAAGGCATCGATCATCACGCGCGGGCTCGTCGAGATGACCGACTTCGCGGTCGCGTACGGCGCGCACTCCGACACGCTCTCCGGCCTGGCGGGCCTCGGCGACCTCATCGCCACGTGCCAGTCGCCGCTGTCGCGCAACAACACCGCCGGGCGCCTGCTCGGCCAGGGGTACAAGCTGCCCGAGGTCGTCAACCAGATGCAGCAGACCACCGAGGGTCTCGCGTCGGTCGGCCCGATCCTCGAGCTGGCGCGGGCGAAGGGCGTCGAGATGCCCATCGTCGAGCAGGTCCGCCAGGTGCTCGCGGGAACGCTCGCACCCAAGGACATCGCGCCGCACCTCACGACCGACGACGAGCCGCAGGGCGAAAGGACGATGGATGGACAAGCTCAGGGTGGTTCTGCTCTTCGGCGGGCGTTCAAGCGAGCACTCGATCAGCTGCGCGACGGCGGGCGGGGTGCTGACGGCGATCGACCGTGACCGCTTCGAGCTGATCCCCGTCGGCATCACGCGCGACGGCGCGTTCGTGCTCGAGGACGACGACCCGGCGCGCTTCGCCCTCGACCCGGCGCGCCTGCCCGAGGTCCACGACAACGGCACGCGCGTGCGCTGGCCCGAGTCGGCGGCGAGCCGCGAACTGCGCGTGGTCACGGCGAGCGGCGACGAGTCCTCGCTGGGCGACGTCGACGTGGTGTTCCCCATCCTGCACGGCCGGTTCGGCGAGGACGGCACCGTGCAGGGCCTGTTCGAGCTGCTCGGGCTGCCGTATGTCGGCAACGGCGTGCTCGCGTCGGCGATCGGCATGGACAAGCACGTCACGAAGACGATCCTCGAGGGTGCCGGCATCCCGGTCGCGCCGTGGGTCACGCTGACCCGCGCCGCGTGGGACCACGACCGCGAGCTGTGGGATCGGCGCGTGAAGAGCCTCGGGCTGCCCGCGTTCGTCAAGCCCGCACGTGGCGGCTCGTCGGTCGGCGTCAGCAGGGTCGCCGACTGGAGCGAGCTCGACGCGGCGCTCGAGGTGGCGTTCGCGGAGGACCGCACGGTGCTCGTCGAGGCCGCCGTCCGCGGCCGCGAGATCGAGTGCGGCGTGCTCGAGTCGCGCGACGGCGGACCGGCGCGCGTGAGCGTCGCGGGCGAGATCGTGCTCGACGGGCGCGAGTTCTACGACTTCGAGGGCAAGTACCTCGACGGCGCCGGCGTCGAGCTGGTCTGCCCGGCCGACCTCGGCGACGGCGAGGCCGCCGAGTTGCAGCGTGTCGCCCAGCGCGCGTTCGAGGCGATCGGCGGCGAGGGCCTCGCGCGCGTCGACGTGTTCTTCGACGGCGACGAGTTCGTCGTGAACGAGGTGAACACGCTGCCCGGGTTCACGCCGATCTCGATGTTCCCGACGTGCTGGACGAACTCCGGGCTCAGCTACCCCGAGCTGATCGCCGAGCTGATCGACCTCGGCGTCGCGCGCGGCGCCCGGTAGCCGTCAGTCGCCGGCCGGCACGTCCTCGAGGTCGGTGCAGCCGCCCTCGGCGGGGATCGCGGCGACCGCGGGGGAGAGGTCGGTGATGACGGTCGTGCCCGCCACGACGTCGTTGTCGACGACGACCTCGACGGCGGGCGTGCGCCCGTACGTGACGAAGCGGTAGCGGGGCGCGTCGGACTCGTCGATGATCCAGTCGACGTCGTCGACGCTGACGCAGCGCAGCGTCGTCGGGCCGGGCGGCTCGACACCGCATCGCAGCAGCACCGACGCGGGCGAGCCCCACGCGCCCGTGCCCTGCGCGTTCGTCTCGCGCGCCGCCTGGCCGGCGACCTCGTCGGGCAGCCGCACGACGACCGCGGCGCAGTCGGTGTCGGCGGCGTCGGGCGCGGGGTCGAACGGCACGGCCTGGCTGCAGGCCGTGAGCGCCGCGAGCGCGGCGAGGGCGACTGAT
>DASTQT010000309.1:0-2215 GCA_035761605.1 Agromyces sp.
GACGCCGGCGTCGAGCAGCGCATCGACCCGGCGCGCGAGCTCGTCGCGCACGTCGCGCGCGACGTCGGCGTACTCGGCGAGCTCGTCCATCCGGTCGGAGTGGCCGCGCCAGTGCATCGCGACGTAGCGCGCGCCCGTCGCGGCGGCGATCCGCGCCATCGCCTCGTCGGCGAGACCGGCGGAGACGTCGTTGATGATGTCGGCGCCGGCCGCGACGGCCGCCTCGGCGGTCGCGGCGCGCATGGTGTCGACACTCACGCGCAGTCCGCGGGCCGCGAGCTCGCGGATGACCGGGATCACGCGCCGGAGTTCCTCGTCGGGATCGACGCGCGCCGCGCCGGGCCGGGTCGACTCGCCGCCGACGTCGAGGACGTCGGCGCCGGCGGCCGCGAGTTCGAGCGCGTGCTCGACCGCGGCGTCGGCGTCGAACCAGCGCCCGCCGTCGCTGAACGAGTCGGGCGTGACGTTGACGACGCCCATCACGAGCGTGCCCGCAGGGCCGACCCGCGCGAGCCCGGGGCCGGCCTCAGGCACCGCGACCCGCTCCGATGAGCGCGATGATCTCGGCGCGTGCCACCGGATCGGCGAGCGCGCCGCGGCTCGCGATCGTGACGGTCGAGCTGTGCTCCTGGCGCGCGCCGCGCGTGGTCATGCAGCCGTGCGTCGCGTCGAGCACGACGAGCACGCCGCGCGGCTGGAGTCCGGCCTCGAGCGCGTCGGCGATCTCCTCGACGAGGCGCTCCTGCAGCTGCGGACGGCTCGCGAGCGTGTCGACGACCGCGGGGATGCGGCCGAGCCCGACGATCTTCGCACCGGGCAGGTAGGCGACGTGGGCGGTGCCGATGAAGGGCAGCAGGTGGTGCTCGCACACCGAGCGGAAGTGGAGGTCGCGCAGCACGACCGCGTCGCCGGTCGCGGGTTCGCCGTCATCGGCCGCGCCGATCTCGACCGAGTCGGCCAGGGCCGCCTGCGGGTCGGCGCCGATGCCGCTGAAGTACTCGGCGTACGCCTCGGCGACGCGGCGCGGGGTGCGCTCGAGGCCGGGACGGTCGGGGTCCTCGCCGATGGCGAGCAGCAGCTCCCGGACGGCGCGCTCGATGCGGGCCGTGTCGACCCCCGTCATGGCACCCTCCTCATCGCCCGCGGCTCACGCACCGGCTCACGCCGTGGCGGGACGCGGCTTCGTGCGCGGCGTGCGAGACGCCTTCGCCTCCTCGACGGGCTGGCCCGAGTCGACGCCGCCGTCGACGGCGCCCTGGTCGATCGGCGCCTTCTGGTTCGGGAACTGGATCGGCGGACGGTCGGAGACCGGGCGCTTGTCGCTCGAGAGCCACAGCGGGCGCGGCGGGAGCTTCCGGACCTCCTTGAAGATCTCGGCGATCTGGTGCTGGTCGAGCGTCTCGTTCTCGAGGAGCTCGGCCGCGAGGCGGTCCAGGATGTCGCGGTTGTCGTTGAGCACCTGCCACGCCTCGTCGTGCGCCTGCTCGATGAGCGTGCGCACCTCGATGTCGACGCGCTCGGCGATCTCCTCGGAGTAGTCGCGCTGGTGGCCCATGTCGCGGCCGAGGAACACCTCGCCCTGCGACTGCCCGAGCTTCACGGCGCCGACGTTCGCGCTCATGCCGTACTCGGTGACCATCTTGCGGGCCGTGGAGGTGGCCTTCTCGATGTCGTTCGACGCGCCCGTGGAGGGGTCGTGGAACACGATCTCCTCGGCAACGCGGCCGCCCATCGCGTAGGTGAGCTGGTCGAGCAGCTCGTTGCGGGTGACGGAGTACTTGTCCTCCAGGGGCAGCACCATGGTGTAGCCCAGCGCGCGACCGCGCGGGAGGATCGTGATCTTGGTGACCGGGTCGGTGTAGTTCATCGCCGCCGCCGCGAGTGCGTGTCCGCCCTCGTGGTAGGCCGTGATGAGCTTCTCCTTGTCCTTCATCACGCGGGAGCGGCGCTGCGGGCCGGCGATCACGCGGTCGACGGCCTCGTCGAGCGCGCGGTTGTCGATGAGCTGCGCGTTCGACCGGGCGGTGAGCAGCGCGGCCTCGTTCAGCACGTTCGCGAGGTCGGCGCCCGTGAAGCCCGGCGTCTTGCGCGCGAGCACCTCGAGGTCGACGCCGTTGGCGAGCGGCTTGCCCTTCGAGTGCACCTCGAGGATCTTCTGGCGGCCCTTGAGGTCGGGCGCGTCGACGCCGATCTGGCGGTCGAAGCGGCCCGGGCG
>DASTQT010000310.1:0-4377 GCA_035761605.1 Agromyces sp.
GCGGATGCCGCTGAGGTGCTCGAGTTCGTCGACGAGCACGGCCTGCCCGTCGCCATCAAGGCCGCGTACGGCGGCGGCGGACGCGGACTCAAGGTCGCCCGCACGATCGACGAGGTGCCCGAGCTGTTCGAGTCCGCGACGCGCGAGGCGATCGCGGCGTTCGGGCGCGGCGAGTGCTTCGTCGAGAAGTACCTCGACAAGCCGCGCCACGTCGAGACCCAGTGCCTGGCCGACGAGCACGGCAACGTCGTGGTCGTCTCGACGCGCGACTGCTCGCTGCAGCGCCGCCACCAGAAGCTCGTCGAGGAGGCGCCGGCGCCGTTCCTCACCGAGGAGCAGAACCGCCTGCTGTACGAGGCCTCGAAGGCGATCCTCAAGGAGGTCGGCTACGTCGGCGCGGGCACCTGCGAGTTCCTCATCGGCCAGGACGGCACGGTCTCGTTCCTCGAGGTGAACACGCGCCTCCAGGTCGAGCACCCCGTCTCCGAGGAGGTCACGGGCCTCGACCTCGTGCGCGAGCAGTTCCGCCTCGCCGAAGGCGGCGTGCTCGACTACCCCGACCCCGAGACCACCGGCCACTCGATCGAGTTCCGCATCAACGGCGAGGACCCGGGCCGCAACTTCCTGCCCGCGCCCGGCCCGATCCACCAGCTGCGCTTCCCCGGTGGTCCCGGCGTGCGCGTCGACTCCGGCGTCACGAGCGGCGACGAGATCTCGGGCGCGTTCGACTCGCTGCTCGCCAAGCTCATCGTGACCGGCGCCACGCGCCGCGACGCGCTCGAGCGGGCCCGCCGGGCGCTCGGCGAGTTCGAGGTCGCCGGCCTGCCGACCGTCCTGCCGTTCCACCGCGACATCGTGAGCCACCCCGCGTTCGCGCCCGAGGACGGGCAGCCGTTCTCGGTGTACACGCGCTGGATCGAGACGGAGTACGAGAACTCCCTCGAGCCGTGGACCGGCGAGCTCGAGCTGTCCAAGGGGCCGGCCGCGCGCACGAGCGTCGTCGTCGAGGTCGACGGACGTCGGGTCGAGGTCTCGCTGCCCAAGCGCCTCGCCGGCGTGCCGTCGGGCTCCGCGACCACGGGCCCGGCCCCGCGCCGCCGCGCCGCGCACCACGCCGTCGACACCGCCACGGGCGACGCCGTGACCGCGCCCATGCAGGCGACCGTCGTCAAGGTCGCCGTCGCCGAGGGCGACAAGGTCGTCAAGGGCGACCTGGTGCTCGTGCTCGAGGCGATGAAGATGGAGCAGCCGATCGTCGCCCACAAGGACGGCGTCATCGGCCTCGTCAACGCCGAGCCGGGCGCGACCGTCTCGAGCGGCCACCTGCTCCTGTCGATCGCCGACGCCTGACCCTCACTGGAACGGCGGCGCCCCCTGCGGCGTCGGCAGTTCGACCTCGCTGACCTGCTCGCCGAGGCGCGAGCGCGGCCGGCCGTAGATCAGGTAGATCACCACGCCGATCGCGAGCCACACGAGGAAGCGCACCCAGGTGAGGGTCGTGAGGTTCAGCATCAGCCAGAAGCACAGCACCGCCGAGAGGATCGGCAGCACGGGCGACCATGGCACGCGGAATCCGCGCGGCAGGTCCGGACGCGTGCGCCGGAGCACGATGATGCCCAGGCTCACGAGCACGAAGGCCGAGAGGGTGCCGATGTTGATCATCTCCTCGAGCAGGCCGACGTCGGTGAACGCGGCGACGAGGGCCACGACCGTCCCGCTGATGATCTGGATGCGCGCGGGCGTCTTGGTGTGGTGCGTGGTCTTCGACAGCCAGCGCGGCAGCAGTCCGTCGCGGCTGAGGGCGAACACGATGCGCGAGAGTCCGAGCAGGAGCACCATGATGACGGTCGTGAGCCCGGCGATCGCGCCGAGGGAGATGATCGCCGACGCCCAGTCCTGGCCGACGAGCCGGAAGGCGGTCGCGAGCGAGGGCGCCTCTTCGGCGGCGAGGTCCCGGTAGGAGACCATCCCGGTCATGACGATCGAGACCAGCACGTAGAGCGCGGTGACGATGCCGAGGCCGAGGAAGATGCCGCGCGGGAGCCGCCGCTGCGGCTCGCGGACCTCCTCGGCGCTCGTCGCGACGACGTCGAAGCCGATGAACGCGAAGAACACCAGCGACGCGGCCGAGAGCATGCCGAAGATGCCGTACTGCGCCGGCGCGGCCCCGGTCGCCCAGGAGAAGAGCGACTGCGTCCAGACGTCCTCCGCCCCGCCCTCGGTCGGCACGGCCGCGGGGATGAACGGGGTGAAGTTCGCCGCGTTGATGAAGAAGAACCCGGCGACGATCACGAACAGCACGATCGCGACCTTGATGATGGTGAACACCGAGCCGACGCGCGCCGTGAGCTTGGTGCCGGCGACGAGCAGGGCCGTGAACACGGCGACGATCAGGAACGCGGGCCAGCTGATCTCGACACCGGCGATCGTGATCGTAGCGGGGAACGGCAGGCCGAACGCCAGCAGCGCCTCGCCGAGGTAGACGCCCCAGTACTTCGCGATCACCGCCGCACCGGTGAACATCTCGAGGATGAGGTCCCAGCCGATGATCCAGGCCAGGAGCTCGCCCATCGTGGCGTAGGTGAACGTGTAGGCGCTGCCGGCGACGGGAACGGTCGAGGCGAACTCGGCGTAGCACATGATCGCGAGGCCGCACGTGATCGCGGCGAGCACGAACGAGATGATCACGCTCGGCCCGGCGAAGTTCGCGGCCGCCTGAGCGCCGACCGAGAAGATTCCCGCGCCGACCGCGACCGCGATGCCCATCAGCGCGAGGTCCCAGGTCCCGAGCGAGCGCTTCAGGCTCCGCTCCTCGTCGACCGAGTCGGCGATCGTCGCCTCGACCGTCTTCACCCGCCAGTCCATGAGCTCCCCCTCTCCGGCACCGGCCGGCGCCGCGCTCCGAGCACGCCGTCGCCGTCGAGGGCGCGCAAGGGTCAGCGTACGACGTGCATGGCCCTCGCGGCATCCGTGAGCGACCCCGTCAGGGACGGATAGACGGGGAACGCCTCGGCGAACTGGTCGACGGTGAGGCGGTGCTCGACCGCCAGCGCGAGCGGGAAGATCAGCTCGGACGCCTTGGGCGCGACGATCACGCCGCCGATGATGGCGCCCGACCCCGCCGAGGCGAACAGCTTCACGAAGCCGTCGCGGATGCCCATCATCTTCGCGCGCGGGTTCGACGAGAGCGGGAGCTTGTAGACGGTGCCGGGCACGACGCCTTCGTCGATCTCGCGCTCGGTCCAGCCGACGGTCGCGATCTCGGGCTGCGTGAAGATGTTCGAGGTGATGTTGCGGTTCTCGGGCGGGTTCACGACATCGCCCATCGCGTGGAACACCGCGGTGCGGCCCTGCATCGATGCGACCGAGGCGAGCGGGAGGAACGTCGTGCAGTCGCCGGCGGCGTAGATGTTCGGCATCGACGTGCGCGCGACGCGGTTCACCCGGATGTGCCCCGACTCGGCCAGCTGGACGCCCGCCTCCTCGAGCCCGAGGTCGCGCGTGTTCGGCACCGACCCGACGGCCATGAGGCAGTGCGAGCCGCGCACCTCGCGCCCGTCGGTGAGCGTCGCGACGACGCCGTCGGCGTCGGCGACGACCGACTCGGCGCGCGACTTGTTCATCACCTTCATGCCGTTGCGCTTGAAGACCTTCTCGATGACGGATGCCGCGTCGGCATCCTCGCCCGGGAGGACCTGGTCGCGGCTGGAGATGAGCGTGACCTTCGCGCCGAGCGCGCGGTACGCCGACGCGAACTCGGCCCCGGTGACGCCGGAGCCGACGACGATGAGGTGCTCGGGCACCTCCTTGAGGTTGTACAGCTGGGTCCACGTGAGGATGCGCTCGCCGTCGGGCACGGCGCTCGGCAGCACGCGCGGCGAGGCGCCCGTGGAGATCACGAGCGTGTCGGCCTCGATCCGGTCGAAGTCGGTGCCGCCCTTGGCCGTCGAGACGATGAGCGCGTTCGGCCCGTCGAGGCGGCCCTCGCCCTGGACGAGGTGGACGCCCGCGTCGAGCAAGTTCGACCGCATGTCCTCGGACTGCTGGGCGGCGAGGCCGAGGAGGCGCTTGTTCACGGCCTGGAGGTTGATCGCGACCTGCGGCTTCACCGCCTTGTCGAGGGCGCCCTTCGCGAAGAACTGCACGCCGAGGTCGGCGGCCTCCTTCACGGCGTTCGACGCCTCGGCGGTCGCGATGAGCGACTTCGACGGCACCACGTCGGTGAGCACCGCCGACCCGCCGACGCCGGCCCGCTCGACGAGCGTGACCTCGGCGCCCAGCTGGGCGGCGGCGAGCGCGGCCTCGTATCCGCCCGGTCCCCCTCCGAGTACGGCGATCCTCTGCGTGCGCTCGAACTCGGTGACCATGCCGACCATT
>DASTQT010000311.1:0-4520 GCA_035761605.1 Agromyces sp.
CGGCGGTAGTGGCCGTGGGTTCGACGAGGGTCATGGGTGCTCCGATGCGGTGACGACGGTGGCGGTGTCGGGCCATGGTAGGCAGCGCAGAACGGATGCCACCCTCTCCCCCGTGTACACTCGTACCCACTGTGCTCGACGCGGCGTACATTCAGGAGGTTCCGTGAAGCCCACCGTTCGCACGCTCCTCGATCGCGGCGACCTCGCGCTCACCCTCCTCACCGATGCGGCGTCGCTGCCCGACGCGGCGCTCGACGCCCCCGTTCCGTGGGTGCACAGCTCCGACCTGGAGGATCCGGCGCCGTTCCTCGAGCCGGGGCAGGTGCTGCTGACGACGGGCACCCAGTTCGGCGCCGACACCGACCACGACGACCCGGCCGCCCTCGACGCGTACGTCACGCGCCTTGCGGGGGCCGGCATCTCAGCGCTCGGCTTCGGCACCGAGGTCGTCCGGGCCGGCACGCCGCCGTTGCTCGTCGAGGCGTGCACGAGACACGGCCTGCCGCTCTTCGAGGTGCCGTACCGCGTGCCCTTCATCCGAGTCGCGCGCACGATCGCCGACCTCAACGCCGCCGACGCGAACGCCCGCCAGGCGTGGGCGCTGCAGGCGCAGCGCGCGATCTCGCTCGCGGCGCTCCGCCCCGACGGGCTCGGCGCGACGCTCAGCGAGCTGAGCAACCGGCTCGGCACGTGGGTCGGGCTCGTGGATGCCGCGGGCGCACTCGATCGCGAGGCCCCCGTCGGCGGACTCGGCCAGCCGGCGCTGGGCGAGGTCGTCGGCGAGGCGCGCTCGATGCTGCGACGCGGCCAGCGTGCGAGCCGCCCGCTCGAGGCCGGCGCCTCGGTGGGCCGGCCGCAGCGGATGACGCTGCAGACGCTCGGCGCGGGCGGCGCGCTGCGCGGCGTGCTCGTGATCGGCGACTCCCCCGAGCTCGACGCCGCCGGTCGCGAGGTCGTCACCGCGGTGATCGCGCTCGCCGGACTCGCGCTCGAGCAGAACCGCGACCTCGACCGTGCGCGCGGGCACCTCCGCTCGGGCCTGCTCAGGTCGATGCTCGCGGGCGACGTCGAGCTCGCCGCCGGCGTCTCCGCGGAGATGTGGGGTCCGTTGCCGCAGGACCCTGTCCGGGTCGCGGTCGCCGACCTGCCGACCGAGCACGTCGACCGGATGGCGGAGCAGCTCGAGCTCCTCGTCGACGAGCGGGACGGTCGCCTGTTCTTCGGCCGCCAGGGCGAGACCGTGGTGGTCGTCGCCGAGGACGCCGACAGCGGGGTCGCCGACGAGCTCGCCGGCGAGTTCGACGTGCCCGTCGGCGTCTCCGACGCGGCATCCGTCTCGGACCTCGCGCGTCTGCACGAGCAGGCGACCCGCGCCCTCGAGCGCGCCCGCGAGACCGGCCCCGGCGTGACGTGGTTCGACGACATCAGCCGGCAGGGCGTGCTGGCGTTCCTCGCCCGCACCGACGCGCGCGCCGTCGCCCGTGCGACGCTCGAACCGCTCATCGACCACGACCGCGAGAACGGCACGGCCCTCCTCGAGACGACGCGCACGTGGCTCGAGCACGGCGGCCAGTTCGACGCGACCGCGCAGGAGCTCGGCGTGCACCGTCACACCGTGCGAAGCCGGATCGCGCTCGCCGAGAAGCTGCTCGGACGCGACCTCTCGGGATTCCACGCGCGCGCCGACCTGTGGGCCGCGCTGCTCGCGACGGAGTGACCCTTCCGGTCGCCATGTGCCAGGCGTACGGTGGAACCAGGACGGTCTCGCGATGAGGGGGTACCGATGCAGGCGACGGTCGGCGATCGGCTGGTGATCCACGGCAAGGCAGTGGGCAGCGCGGAACGACACGGCGAGGTCCTCGAGGTCCGCGGCGCCGACGGCGCTCCGCCCTACCTCGTGCGCTTCGACGACGGGCACGAGGCGCTGCTGTACCCGGGCGCCGACTGCGAGCTCGAGCACGCGCACAAGCACACGGCGCACTGAGCGGAGGCTGCGGCATCCGTCCCTCGACGGTCGAGCCTGTGGACGGCGCCGGCGAGCGGGCGGATGCCACGCGATAGCGTGGAACGCATGTTCTCCTCGTACGCGGCGATCGGCGACAGCTTCACCGAGGGCGTGGGCGACGAACTGCCCGACGGCAGCACCCGCGGCTGGGCCGACTTCGTGGCGCTCGGCATGGCGCGCGCCGCGGCGCCCGAGCCGGTGCGGTACGCCAACCTCGCGATCCGCGGGCGCAAGCTCGGCCCGATCATCGACCAGCAGCTCGAGGCCGCGATCGCGCTGAAGCCCGACGCGATCAGCTTCAACGGCGGCGGCAACGACATGCTGCGCCCGCGCATGCCCGAGGAGCTCGTCGCCGACCGGTTCCGCCAGGCCGTGCACCGGATCCGCGACGAGGGCATCCACGTGATCATGCTGAGCGGCGCGAACCCCACCGACCACCTGCCGATGGGTCGCGTGTTCGACGCGCGTGGCGTGCGGCTCACCCGCGCGCTCTACGACCTGGCGTCGTTGGACGGCGTGACGTTCGTCGACAACTTCGGCGACCGGGCGCTCCGCGACATCCGCTACTGGTCGTCCGACAAGCTGCACCTCAACTCGCTCGGGCATGCGAAGGTCGCTGCGAACGTGCTCACGGCCCTCGGGGTGCCCGTGCCCGACGAGTGGGGCATCGCCGAGGTGGCCGCCGCTCCCCCCGGACCCCGCAGCCGCAACACCGCGACCTACTACCGCGAGTACGTGCTGCCGTGGATCGGCCGCCGCCTCACGGGCCGCTCGTCGGGCGACGGTCGCATCGCGAAGCGGCCGACCCTCGAGCCGGTCGCCCTCGACGCGTGATCGCGGTCGGGCAGCTGCGCAGCCGGGTCTCGATACGGCCGCAGTCGGCCTACTCGACCACCGAGGCGTCAGTCGGCGAGGATGCCCTCGACGAAGGCGCGCGTGCGTCGCGCGAGCCCGTCGATGCGCGCCCACGCGTGTGCGCCGCTGCGCACCTCGGCGGGCGCGAGCGGCGCGTGCAGGCGCACGTTCTCCTGGCACGACAGGTCGCTGCAGAGGTAGGTGCCGACCGTGTCGCCGTTGCGGCCGGCCTCGCCGGCGCGACGCGCGGAGAACATGGTGACCTGGTTCATGGGCTGCTGCGTGTGGCAGAGGTTGCACATGCCGGCACGGAAACGCGACGACGGCGGGTCGGCCGCGCGCAGCACGACCCCGACCGGCTCGTCGTCGATCAGCGTGACGAGGTAGCCTCGGCGACTCGCCCTGCGATCGCGCCAGGCGAGCGCATCGACCCGGTCCCACTCGACCAGCAGGTACTCCAGCGGCAGTTCGAGCTCCTCGAGCTCACGGTCGGTCGCGTTCACGAACGACGACCGGAGCTCGTCCTCGGTGATGGGACGCATCCGACCCTCCTTCGACCCGAACCAGTGTAGGCGCGTCCCGAAACAGCGCCACCCGGGCGGAAGTCCCGACGCCGGTCGGAGTTCAGTCGAAGCTCGGCCGCGGCCGGTCGTCGACCCGCGGACACCATCCCGCCGGCGTGCGGTCGTACTCGTGCGCGGGGCCGTCGGCCACGAGCCGCGCGAGGGCGTCGACGAACCGGTCGACGTCGTCGTCGGATGAACCGGCACCGATGCTCGCCCGCAATCCGTTGGCCCGGGTCGCGACGCGGTCGAAGAACGGATGCGCGCAGAATCGACCGGCGCGGACCGAGATGCCGTGCTCGGCCGCGAGCGCCGCAGCGACCAGCCCGACCGACCCCCGCTCGAGCTCGATCGTCGCGATGCCGAGACGGTCGCCGGCATCCTCGAAGCCCCTGATGACGCGGACCCCGCGCACCGCGCCGAGCCCGGCGTGCAGGCGCGCGGTCAGCGCATCCTCGTGCTCGCGCCGCGCATCGTCGCCGAGCCGCTCGAGCTCGGCCAGCGCACGGGCCAGCGCCGTGATGCCGAGCACGTTCGGCGTGCCCGCCTCGTGCCGCTCGGGTCCCGACTTCCACACGACCGCGTCGACGCGCACCGCCTCGACCGCGCCGCCGCCCGCGAGGTGCGCGGGTGCGGCGTCGAGCCAGTCCGCACGGCCGACGAGCGCTCCCGCGCCGTACGGCGCGTACGCCTTGTGCCCCGAGAAGGCGAGGTAGTCGATTCCGGATGCCGCGACGTCGACGCGCCGGTGCGGGAGCAGTTGCGCGGCGTCGACTGCGAGTCGGGCGCCGTGCGCGTGCGCGATCCCGGCGATCCGCTCGATCGGCAGGACCTCGCCGGTGACGTTCGACGCGCCCGTCACCGACACGAGGGCGGCCGGACATCGGCGGAGCTCGGCGTCGAGAGCGTCGAGCGTCGCCGCGATCGTCGGCCGGGCGACCACGACGCGGCGGCCGCGGCGCTCCCACGGCAGCAGGTTCGCGTGGTGCTCGATGTCGAGCACCACGGTGTCGCCCGGCACCGCGGACGCGAGGAGGTTGAGCGCGTCGGTTGTGTTCCGCGTGAAGACGACGAGGTCGTCGAGCCGAGCCCCCACG
>DASTQT010000312.1:0-2020 GCA_035761605.1 Agromyces sp.
GAGCGCCTGGCCGCCGTCGCCGGCGCCGCCCGCCTCGAGCACGAGGTCGTACTCCCCCGCCTGCAGGGCGATGCCGCCCGCGACGACGGTCTCGCCGTCGAGGGACCAGTCGCCGGAGCGCGCACCCTGGATCGCCTGCTGCACCTGCTTGCCGAGGCGCGGGCCGGCGGCGCGCGCGTTGACGGTCAGGCGCTTGGTGACGCCGTAGGCGGCGGCACTCGACTCGTCGAGCTCCACGAGGTCGACGTGCTTGACGTTGAGCTCGTCGCGCAGGATCGCCTCGAACGGCGCCAGCGCCGCGGCATCCGCCGTCACGACCGTGAGCGACGCCAGCGGCAGGCGCACGCGCCGGCCCGCCTGCTTGCGCAGTGCCAGCACCGCGCCGGTGACCTCGCGCACGGCGTCCATCGCCGCGACGAGCTCGGGGTCGGCCGGGAACTCGGACGCGTCGGGCCAGTCCTCGAGGTGCACGCTGCGGCCGCCCGTGAGTCCGCGCCACACCTGCTCGGTCACGAGCGGAAGCAGCGGCGCGGCCAGGCGCGTGAGGGTCTCGAGCACCGTGTAGAGCGTGTCGAACGCCGCGGCGCCCGCGCCATCCGCGTCGACGCCCTGCCAGAACCGGTCGCGCGACCGGCGCACGTACCAGTTGGTGAGCACGTCGCCGAAGTCGCGCAGCTTCTGCGCCGCGAGCGGCGAGTCGAAGTCCTCGAGATCGGCGGTGACGGCCTCGACGAGGTCGCGGAGCTTCGCGAGCAGGTACCGGTCGAGCACGTCGGTCGACGACGTCGAGCGGGATGCCTCGTAGCCGCCCTCACGTGCCGTGTTGGCGTAGAGCGAGAAGAAGTACCACGTGCTCCAGAGCGGCAGCATGAGCTGGCGGACGCCCTCGCGGATGCCCTCCTCGGTCACGACGAGGTTGCCGCCGCGGAGCACCGAGCTCGACATCAGGAACCAGCGCATCGCGTCGGAGCCGTCGCGGTCGAACACCTCGTTGACGTCGGGGTAGTTCCGGAGCGACTTCGACATCTTCTGCCCGTCGTTGCCGAGCACGATGCCGTGGCTCACCACGTTCTTGAACGCGGGTCGATCGAAGATCGCGGTCGAGAGCACGTGCAGCGTGTAGAACCACCCGCGGGTCTGCCCGATGTACTCGACGATGAAGTCGGCCGGATGGTGCGAATCGAACCATTCGCGGTTCTCGAACGGGTAGTGCACCTGCGCGAACGGCATCGAGCCCGAGTCGAACCACACGTCGAGCACGTCGGGGATGCGGCGCATCGTGGACTTCCCCGTCGGGTCGTCGGGGTTCGGGCGGGTGAGCTCGTCGATGTACGGGCGGTGCAGGTCGGGCTCGCCGTGCTGGTTCAGCGGCAGGCGGCCGAAGTCGCGCTCGAGCTCCTCGAGCGAGCCGTACACGTCGATGCGCGGGTACGCCGGGTCATCGGACTTCCACACCGGGATCGGCGAGCCCCAGTACCGGTTGCGGCTGATCGACCAGTCGCGCGCGCCCGAGAGCCACTTGCCGAACTGGCCGTCCTTGACGTTCGCCGGGACCCAGTTGACCTCCTGGTTCAGCTCCTCCATGCGGCCGCGGAACTCCGGCACGCGCACGAACCAGCTCGAGACCGCGCGGTAGATCAACGGGTTCCGGCAGCGCCAGCAATGCGGGTACGAGTGCTCGTAGCTCGCCTGGCGGAGCAGGCGCCCCTCGGCCCTGAGCAGCTGCGTGAGCGGCTTGTTCGCGTCGCTCCACAGCAGCCCCGCGACATCCGTCACCTCGGGGAGGAACCTGCCGCCCTCGTCGAGCGAGAGCACGACCGGGATGCCGGCCGCCTCGCAGGCCTTCTGGTCCTCCTCGCCGTAGGCGGGGGCCTGGTGCACGAGACCGGTGCCGTCGTCGGTCGTGACGTAGTCGGCGACGAGGATGCGCCACGCGTGCTGCAGGCCGTACGCCTCGACGTCGGCGTAGTAGTCGAAGAGCCGGTCGTACGTGATGCCCTCGAGGTCGGCGCCGCGGATC
>DASTQT010000313.1:0-6672 GCA_035761605.1 Agromyces sp.
GCGGGCGCGGGTGCCAACGTCACGCTCTCGGGCCGCCGCCCCGAACGGCTCGCCGCGGCCGCCGCCGCGATCAGGGAGCGGATGCCGCAGGCCGCCGTCGAGACGCTCGTGATCGACACCTCGTCCCTCGACTCGGTGCACGCGGGCGTCGAGCACCTGCTCGACCGCGCGCCGCTCGACGCGATGGTGCTGAACGCCGGGATGGTCCATCCCCCCGGCGTACGCCTCGAGAGCGTCGACGGACATGAGCTCGTGCTCGCCACGAACGTGCTCGGGCACTTCGCGCTGCTCGCGCGGCTCGTGCCGAACCTCGCCGCGGGTGCGCGCGTCGTGACGCTCGGTTCGCTGTCGACGCGGCTGTCGACGTTCCGCGTCGACGACCTCGAGCTGCGGCGCTCCTACGACCCGTGGCGCGCGTACGCGCAGTCGAAGATCGCGGCGACGTCGATCGCGTTCGAGCTCGACCGGCGGCTGCGCCGCGCGGCGGAGGACGGTGCGGAGGCGGTCGGCGCGGCATCCGCGGTGCCCCGAGTGCACAGCCTCGTCGCCCACCCCGGCTACTCGATCTCGGGTCGCACCCCTCGCGTGTCCGGGGTGAGCGCGCCGCCGCGCATCGATCGGTTCGCCGACGCGCTCCAGGCGCCGTTCGCGCAGGGCAAGCACCGCGGCGCCGAGGTGATCGTGCACGCGGTCGCGGCCGACGACGTCGAGGGCGGCCAGTTCTGGGGACCGCGGTACGCCGTGAAGGGCGAGCCGCGGCTCGCGCTGCCCACGCGTACGTCGCGGGACCCGCGCGTCGGGACGCGCGTGTGGGCGTTCGCCGAGGAGGCGACGGGCGTCCGGTTCGACGCCGAGGCGGTCGGATCGTGATCCGCGGAGTGATCGGCCGGTGGTGGTCGCAGCCGGGGACCCGGCTGCGGATCGCGCGCGTGCTGGTGATCGTCGGTGTCGCCCTCGGCGTGATCGGCGTGTTCACGGCCCGCTACGGGCTGTTGTTCGCGGGCATCATCATCGTCGGCCTGGCCGCCGGCCTCGGGCCCGCCCGCATCCGGCGCCGGCCCGACAGGGAGTCCCGATGATCAGCCGTGACCTCGCGCTGCAGCTCCGCGACGCCGGCCTGGTGTGGCACCCGGACTCCGGCGACCGCTTCCAGCTCGACCTGCCGAGCAACGTCGAGGCCGAGGTGGAGGCCGACACGTTCACGGTCAGCGAGATGACGATCGAGACCCGCCGCTACCCCACGGGCACGATCCTCGCGTTCAACGGCACGACCGAGTGGGCGCTCGACTCCGTCGCGCTCGCCGACGCGGTGTGGTTGCCGCGCGAGGAACAGCTGCGCGAGCTGCTCCGCGCGACCTTCCGTGTCCTGCGCCGGTTGCCCGACGCGTTCGAGGTCGAGATCGACCTCGCCGGCGAGCCGCGCCGCTTCGAGCACCCCGACGCGGCCGAGGCCTACGGGATGGCGCTGCTCGCGCTCATCGAGCGCACCCGCTGAGCGCGACCCTCACCGCCATCACGCGCCCTGGAGCGCCTTCGCCTTGAGTGCCTCGTACTCGGCCGCTGTGATCGCGCCGCTGTCGAGCAGGCGCTTCGCCGACTCGATCTCCCCCGCGGCCGACTGCTGCGTGCCCGCGACCGACCGGATGTACTCGCTCTGCTGGGCGTTCATCGCCTGCGCCCGCTCCAGGTTGCGCTGCGTCATGCCCTTGCCGCGTGCGATCAGGTAGACGAAGGCCGCGAGGAACGGCAGGAAGACGAGGAAGATGACCCACAGCGCCTTGGCCCAGCCGTTCAGCTCGTGATCCCGGAAGATGTCGACGAACACCGTGATGAAGATCCAGATGCACGCGAAGAAGACGTAGAGCCAGAAGAGCCAGACGAAGAAGTCCCAGATGGTGTTCACGGTGTTCCCTTCCTTCGGGGGTGAGGGTCACTCCCGCGTGGCCCTGACGCTAGCGATGGGTCTCCCGGCGCGTATGGGACCAAAGACTCTCGCGGCGACGCGCACATCCGGCCCGTAGGCTCGGGGCATGGGTGGGGCGGATGCCGCGGCGGCGGTGACACGTGCGCGCGACGCCGTCGATCGGGCCGTGCGGGCGCTCATCCAGGCATCCGCCCGCACCGAGACGCTCGCCGAGTACGTGCCCGGGCGCCGCGTGCTGGGGATGCCGCGCGCCCCCCGCATGTCCGCGATCGGACCGGTGTGGCGGCTCGGCGTGCTGCTCCTCGACGCGGACGGGCGGCTCTACGCCACGGGACGCGTCATCCGCGCCGAGCGGGCGGTCCGCAAGAGCGTCACCGCGGAGTCCGTCGCGGAGCAGCGCGCGTACCGTGCCGCCGCGATCAAGGGCGGCCTGCCCGAGGGCGCGACCGTCGTGTTCGACGCCGAGCCGATCGCACTCGACGCCGACGCGCTCGCCGCGGGCGCGGCATCCGGCCCCCTCGTGATGCGCGGCGACGAGGTGCTCGTGCGGTGGAGCCCGACTCAGCCCGACGCGCTCATCCCCCTCGAGGCGTACCTGCGCGACCGCGTCGACCTGCTCGTGAGCCCGCCGCAGGGCGCCTGAGTGGTCTGGGACTCAGCGCTCGCGGGGACCGTCGTCCGCGTCGGTGCGGGACGGGCGCTGCTCCTGCTCGGCGATCGACTCGATGACCGAGTCGCGCAGGCCGCGCTGCCCGGTGTGCAGCTCCTGGTGGGTCTCGCCGGCGCCCATGATCGGGCCGAACGCCGCCCGCATCCGCTGGCCGCGCGGCGCCCGCACCGCCCGCACGGTCATGCCCACGACGAGCGCGGCCGCGAAGAGCGCCGCGAGGATGCCGATCGCCGCCTCCACGTCAGAACCCGAACGCCGTGATCGCGGCGAGGCCCCCGTCACGCCATCCCTCGAGCGCGAACCGCTCATGGTGCACCAGCCGTTCCGGCAGCGCGTCGAGCGGGAACCACTCGAGCGCGCTCGCCTTCTCCTCCTGCAACGAGGGGATGCCGCGCCAGGTGCGCGCGACGAAGAACACGTCGAGCCGCTGGTCGACGGGCAGGCCCGTGGGCGCCGTGCGATGCATCGCCGTGATCGGCTGGAGGTCGGACTCGTCGACGTCGACGCCGACCTCCTCGAGCAGCTCGCGCGCGGCGCCGGCGAAGACGGTCTCGCCGGACTCCACGTGCCCCGCCGCGGTCGCCGCCCACCATCCGTCGTAATAGCCCGTGCCCGCTCGCATCTGCAGCAGCACGCGGTCGTCGTCGACGAGGAACACGTACGCCGCGGGAATGAGCGCGAACGAGCCGTGCGCGGCGGCGTAGCCCTCGGGGTAGGCCTGCCGCTCGTCGCCGCCCTGCCACGGCTCGAGATACGCGGCGAGGTTCGCCAGCGACGACGTCAGTCCCTCGGCGTGGTCACGGGCCCGGATCCCCTCGGGGACACCTCGCGCCTCGAACTCGACGACCGTGCCGTCCTCCGTGTCGCGCAGGCTCCACGCCATCCGCATCGTGCCTGCGAACGCGGGATCGTCGGCCTCGAAGTCGACGAGCTGCTCGACCAGTTCACCCGGGACGATCCGCAAGATCCGGACCTCGGCGATGTCGGAGTCGGCGGCGGTCTTGCCGGGCGAACCCGATGCGTCGTCGTAGGTCAGCACGAGGCGATACGAACCGCCGTCGCGCAGGTCGAAGCGCTCGAAGTGCCCGTGCATGCCCCGCGGCGGCAACCAGGACAGCAACGCCTCCCGGCCGGTCAGCGCGGCGAACACGGCCGCCCGGTCGGCGTGCACCAGGAGGCTCGCCCGGTCCGTCCTGCTCATGCCGCGACCCTACCGGGTGCCGCGCCGGACGCGATCAGTACCCGACGACCGGGCCGAACGCGTCGGCGAGCGGGGCGCGGTTGACGCCGCGGAGCTCGTCGACGGACACCGTGAACGCATCCTGCACCTCGAGCGCCTGCGACGCGGCATCCGTCACGCCGATGCGGCGCACGGCGTAGCCGCGACCCTCGCAGAGGCCGCGGAATCGCACGTCGTCCTCGCGCGGCACCGTGACGATCACACGGCCGGTCGACTCCGAGAAGAGCGCCGTCGCGAGGTCGATGCCGGCATCCTCGGTCACCTCGCCGAGGAACACGCGAGCGCCCACGCCGAAGCGGTTCACGGCCTCGGCGAGCGCGATCGCGAGGCCGCCGTCGCTGAGGTCGTGCGCCGAGTCGATGAGGCCCTCGAGCGCCGCCGCCTGGAGCAGCTCGGCGAGCTGCTTCTCGCGGGCGAGGTCGACGTACGGCGGGAGGCCGCCGAGGTGGTCGTGCACGATGCCGGCCCATGCCGAGCCGTCGAGCTCGGCGTACGTGTCGCCGAGGAGGTAGATGTTGTGGCCGTCGTCCTGCCAGCCCGACGGCACGCGGCGTGCGACGTCGTCGATCACGCCGAGCACGGCGACGACCGGCGTCGGGTGGATCGGCACGTCGCCGGTCTGGTTGTAGAAGCTGACGGTCCCGCCCGTGACGGGGATGCCCAGCTCGAGGCATCCGTCGGCCAGGCCCTCGACGGACTGGGCGAACTGCCACATGACCTCGGGGTTCTCGGGCGAGCCGAAGTTGAGGCAGTCGCTGACGCCCATGGGCTTGGCACCCGTGACGGCGACGTTGCGGTACGCCTCGGCGAGCGCGAGCTTCGCGCCCTGCTTCGGGTCGAGCTGCGAGTACCGGCCGTTCGCGTCGGTCGCGACCGCGACGCCGAGGCCCGACTCCTCGTCGACGCGGATCATGCCCGCGTCGTCGGGGGAGGAGAGCGCCGTGTTGCCGAGCACGTAGTGGTCGTACTGGTTCGTGATCCACGCGGCATCCGCCTGGTTGGCCGACCCGACGAGCTGCAGGAACTGCTCGCGCAGCTCGTCGCCCGTCTGCGGGCGGGCGAGGTCGGCGGCGGTGTCGGCCTGCAGCGCGTCGAGGTACGACGGGTACCGGACCGGGCGCTCGTAGACCGGTCCGTCGACGGCGACGGTGCGCGGGTCGACGTTCACGATCTCCTCGCCGCGCCACGTGATCGAGAGGCGGCCGGTGTCGGTGACCTCGCCGAGCACGGAGGTCTCGACATCCCACTTCTTCACGACCTCGAGGAAGCCGTCGAGCTTCTCGGGCTTCACGATCGCCATCATGCGCTCCTGGCTCTCGCTCATGAGGATCTCCTCGGGCGTGAGCGTGGGGTCGCGCAGCAGCACGTCGTCGAGCACGATCGACATTCCGCCGTCGCCGTTGCTTGCGAGCTCGGAGGTCGCGCACGAGATGCCGGCCGCGCCCAGGTCCTGGATGCCCTCGACGAGGTCGCCCGCGAACAGCTCGAGGCAGCACTCGATGAGCACCTTCTCGGCGAACGGGTCGCCGACCTGCACGGCGGGGCGCTTCGTGGGGCCGCCCTCGGCGAACGTGTCGGACGCGAGAATGGACGCGCCGCCGATGCCGTCGCCGCCCGTACGAGCGCCGAACAGCACGACCTTGTTGCCCGCGCCCTTCGCGTTGGCGAGGTGCAGGTCCTCATGCCGCAGCACGCCGACGGCGAGCGCGTTCACGAGCGGGTTCGCCTGGTACACCGGGTCGAACCACGTCTCGCCGCCGATGTTCGGCAGGCCGAGGCAGTTGCCGTAGAAGCTGATGCCCGCGACGACGCCGTGCACCACGCGCGCCGTGTCGGGGTGGTCGATCGCGCCGAAGCGCAGCGCGTCCATGACTGCGACCGGGCGCGCGCCCATCGAGATGATGTCGCGCACGATGCCGCCGACACCGGTCGCGGCGCCCTGGAACGGCTCGATGTACGACGGGTGGTTGTGCGACTCGATCTTGAACGTGACGGCCCAGCCCTCGCCGATGTCGAGCACGCCCGCGTTCTCGCCCATGCCCACCATGAGGTGCTGCTTCATCTCGGGCGTGACCTTCTTGCCGAACTGGCGCAGGTAGATCTTGCTCGACTTGTAGGAGCAGTGCTCGCTCCACATGACCGAGTACATCGCGAGCTCGGCGCTCGTGGGCCGACGGCCGAGGATGTTGCGGATGCGCTCGTACTCGTCGGGCTTCAGGCCGAGCGCGCCGTACGGCTGCTCCTTCTCGGGCGTGGTCGCGGCGACCTCGACGGTGTCGAGCTTCGCCGTGCGGGGCGCCTCGATCATCTCGGCCGCGGCGGGGTCGCCCGGCTGTGCGGTGGTGCTGGCAGCGGCGGGCGAGGTCTCAGTGGTCACGGGTGGCGAGCTCCAGAAGGTGGCGGCGAGCGGATGCCGCGGGGCGGATGCCGGACCCTGCGATTCTACCCGTCGCGCTCAGGTGAGCACGGCCGGCGTCTCGCCCGACGGTCGGCGACCTCCGCTCACTGGCCACTCCCGAGCGGTTGGGGCTGCGTGCCGTTATTCGTCGGGGGCGTCGGCCTCTTGGGCAGCGGCTTCGGGGCGACCTTCGCCTTGGTGGGTGTCGGCGGCTGCGACGTGGGCGTGGCACTCGACTGCGCGGAGTTGCCCGCACCGCTCGACGTGCTCGAGGCGTTCGAGGTCTGGCTGCTGTCCACCGCGGGCGTCCCTCCGGACGACGCGTTGCCGGTGTTGGTCGTCGGCGCCTGCGCGCTGGTGGTCGCCTTGTCCGTGCCGCCGAACTTGGCCCGCTTGAACCACGGCGCGCCGAGCTTCACCGTGCCTTCGCCCAGGTCGAT
>DASTQT010000314.1:0-8555 GCA_035761605.1 Agromyces sp.
GAGCGCCTGCTCGCGACATCCGCCCCCGCCCCCACCCCCGCCTCCGCCTCCGCCGAGCCGATCGCCCCGCGCGACGAGCCCCCGTTCTCGGCCGACGACGAGGTCCCGCTCACCGAGTACGCCCGCCGCCGCGTCGACCGCCTCGACGTGCCCGAGGGCGCCCAGGTGAAGGTCAACCTCCTGCTGACCCGCCTGCCGCGCCTGCTCGACGAGTCGGTCGCACCCGAGCAGGCGTTCGCCGGCACGTTCCACATCAACGAGCTCGGCACGCAGCTCGCCGCGGCGTTCCAGCAGGCCGCGAGCGGCGAACTGCCCGACCCGCTGCCGTGCGAGATCTACTGCCACACGCTGAGCGACCGCACGATCCTGGGACCCGAGCTCGCGGACTCCGACGCGCAGACCCTCACGGTGTTCGGGCTGCACGTGCCCGACCGGCTCGTCGACCGCTACGGCAACGACGAGCTGCGCGAGCGCCTGCGCGACGCGGTGCTCGCCTCGCTCGACTCGGTGCTCGCCGAGCCCATCGCCGACGTGATCGCCACGGATGGCGCGGGCACCCCGTGCATCGAGGTGAAGACCACGCGCGACCTCGAGGAGGCGCTCAACATGCCCGGCGGCAACATCTTCCACGGCGCGCTCTCGTGGCCGTGGGCCGAGCCCGCGGCGCCGCTCGTGACGCCGGCCGAGCGCTGGGGCGTCTCGACCGCGCACGCGCGCGTGCTGCTGTGCGGCTCGGGCGCGGTCCGCGGCGGCGCGGTCAGCGGCGTCGGCGGGCACAACGCGGCCATGGCCGTGCTCGAGGGCGAACTGCCCTAGGCGCAGCCGAGGCGACGGGCGACGGATGGCGCGCGCCCGCGGCCGCGCCATCCGCTCGCCCGCACCTAGAAGACGAACATCTGCCCCAGCACGAGGATCGCGATCACGAACAGCGCGACGACCCCGCCCACGATCCCGAGCGAGCGGGCCGACAGCTTCGCGACCCCGTACCCGACCAGCACCGGCAGGGCGAGCAGCAGCAGCGTCACCACCCACCAGAACGCGACGTAGCCGCCGGTCGTCGCGTCCGACAGGCGGCCGGCGAACAGCTGCTGCGTGCGCGGGTTCGTCGCGAACGAGAACGCCGCGCTGAGCGGCACCGCGATCAGCGCGAGCACGATGATGCCCGCGAACCATCCCCACATCGTCTGGTGTCCGCCGGAGAAGCGCAGCGGCTCCTCCTCGTGCGGCGCGTTCCCCGCGCCCGAACGTGTGACCCTCGACTTCGAACCCGAGCTCCCCATGCGCGTCACTCTAGCCCTGCGATGCCGCCCCGGTTAGCCTGAGGTCAGGACGACACGCAGGGGGCGACGATGACCATCACTCGGGCGACCGGCCACTACGTTCGCAAGGACGACGGGCTGTACCTCCAGTTCGACCGGCTGTTCCATGCCCCCATCGAGGACGTCTGGTACTCCCTGACCAATCCGAACGCCATGCAGGCGTGGATCGGCACGTACACCGGGCTGCCCTCGACCGGGGCGGTCCGGTTCCGGATGTCGGGCGAGGACGCCGAGTGGCAGAACGCCTCGATCCTCCAGTGCGATGCGCCGCACAGCTTCCACGCCGACGTCGGCGAGTCGGACGCCGCCGTGCGGGTGTTCTGCCACCTCCGCGAAGCCGGCGGCATGACCACGCTCACGCTCGGCCAGCGGCTGCAGTCCGGCGCCGACGCGGCGAGCGTCGGGCCCGGCTGGGACTACTACCTCGACCGGTTCGCCGCGGCGCGCGCCGGACGCGCGCTGCCCGAGTGGGTCGACTACGACCCCGGCCTGGTCGAGACGTATCGGCGCCTGCACGTGCCCGCGCCCGTGTCCGCCACCGAAGTGGGCCGCTGAGGCTCCCGCCCCTCGACTCGCGACCCTCGGACGGGAGGCGGGCCCGTGAGCGACGCCCGCCCATAGGATGGCGCCGTGAAGCCCATCGAGCGGCGCGCCCGCGACCTGCAGGAGACCCGGGCGCAGCGCGCCGAGCCCGGCGGGATGATGGCGAATCGCCCGTTCGTGTGGGCCTTCATCGCCACGGCCGGCGTGCTTGTCGCACTCGGCATCACCGCCGCGCTGCTCAGCCTGTCGGGCGTGGTGTTCTCGGTCTTCGCGGCGATCTTCATCACCCTGGGTCTCGACCCGCTCGTGCGCTGGTTCGAGCGGCGCGGCCTGAAGCGCGGGTTCGCGATCCTCACCGTGATCATCCTGTTCGTCCTCGTGATCGTCGGCATGCTCTGGCTCGTGCTGCCGCTCGTGATCCAGCAGTCGGCGACGTTCATCGAATCGCTGCCCGACCTGTACGCGCGGCTGCAGAACCAGGAGTGGTTCCAGGAGGCGTCCTCCGGATCCGGTGGCGTGCTCGGCAGCATCTACGCGTGGTTCGTCGGCGTCGTCAGCGACCCGAACACCTGGGCGGCGATCGGCGGCGGCGCGCTCAACATCGGCGTCGCGATCATCGGCGGCATCTCGACGGGCTTCTTCGTCTTCGTGCTCACGATCTACTTCACGGCCACGCTCGACGCGTCGAAGGCGGCCGTGTACACGCTCATCTCGGCGTCGCATCGCGAGCGCGTCGTGGACTACGCCGAGCGCATCATGCAGAACGTGGGCCGGTACCTCAGCGGCATGGTCGTGCTCGCGTTCTTCAACGCGGTGTACAGCTTCATCCTGCTCACGCTCGTCGGCCAGCCGTTCGCGCTCGTGATCTCGGTCGCGGCGTTCTTCATCACGCTCATCCCGCTCATCGGCACCGTGCTGACGACCATCGTGATGACCGCGCTGTCGCTGTTCGTCTCGCCGACGGCCGCGCTCATCGTGCTCATCGCGATGCTCGTCTACATGCAGGTCGAGGCGTACATCCTCACGCCCAGGGTCATGAGCAGGGCCGTCCAGGTGCCGGGCTCGATCGTGCTCATCGCCGCGCTCGCGGGCGGCACGCTCGCGGGGCTGCCGGGCGCTCTCGTCGCGATCCCGGTCGCAGCCGGCATCCTCCTCATCATCAAGGAGGTCGTCGTGCCGTGGAAGGCGCGCAGCTAGGTCAGGCCCAGACGGATGGCGCGGCCGCGCGCGTCGCCGGCAGCGCGACATCCGCGCCCCACCGCTCGATCCATTCCGGCAGCTCGTCGTCGGAGGGCGGCGTGCCGAACGCCTCGACGAGCTCGGGCACCGGCACGGTGCCGCCGCTCTTGCGGAGGAACCGCGCGCGGATGAACCCCTGCGCGTAGACCTCGGGCTGCCCATCGGGTCCGGGGCGCACGAACCGCTGCTCGAGGTAGACCGCCTTCTCGTCGTACCCGACGAGGCGGGACTCGATCGTGAAGCGCTGCCACAGGTTCAGCGACTTGCGGAACGTGATGGTCTCGCTCACGACCACCGGGTACCAGTTCCTCGCGCGCATGATGCCGAAGACGCCGTTGCGCACGAGCATGTCGAACCGCGCGACGTCCATGATCGAGAAGTACACGCCGTTGTTCATGTGCCGGTTGACGTCGAGATCGGTGGGCAGCGTGATGAACCGGGTGCGCGCGACCTCGTAGTGCCCGAGCGACGGCTTGGTGCGCGACAGGAACAGCACGTGGAGCAGGGTGCGGAACAGCATGTGCATAGTCGACGACACTATGCCCGATCCGTCGTGGAAGTCTCCACATTGGTGGTCGGGCACAGTGCGGGGCCGGATGCCGCGGGGCGGCGTTGTGCGCAGTCGCGAACGGGCCCCGCCTCGCGCCCCGGTCGGGTCAGGCCGCGGGCTCGCCCGATGCGTTGCCGCGCGGCGGCACGTGCCGCTCGTCGGGCCCGTTGTAGACCGACAGCGGACGGATGAGCGCGTTCGACGCGAGCTGCTCCATGACGTGCGCCGTCCATCCGGTGACGCGGCTCGCGACGAACAGCGGCGTGAAGATCTCGGTGTCGAAGCCCATCAGGTGGTACGTCGGGCCGGCCGGGTAGTCGAGGTTCGGCATGATGTTCTTCCGCTCGGCCATGCCCTCCTCGAGCGCGGTGTACAGCTCGAGGACGTCGGGCCGGTCGTAGTGCTCCACCATCCGCTCGAGGGCGTCGCGCATCGTGGGCACGCGCGAGTCGCCGTGCTTGTACACGCGGTGGCCGAAGCCCATGATCTTGCGCTTCTCGGCGAGCGCGGCGTCGAGCCACGCGGCGGCGCGCTCGCCCGATCCCTCGCCCAGGCCGATCTCGTCGAACGCGTGCATCACTGCCTCGTTCGCGCCGCCGTGCAGCGGACCCTTGAGCGCGCCGATCGCGCCCGTGATCGCCGAGTACAGGTCGGAGAGGGTCGACGCGATGACGCGGGCCGTGAACGTGGACGCGTTGAACGAGTGCTCGGCGTACAGGATCATCGACGTGTCGAACGCGTTGACGACCTCGAGCTCGGGCGCCTCGCCGAAGGCCTGCCAGAGGAAGTTGGCCGAGTAGCCGAGGTCGAGCCGTGGTTCCACGAAATCGAGCTCGTGCCGGCGTCGCTGATCGTAGGTGACGATCGACGGCAGCTTCGCGAACAGCCTGATCGACTTCTCGAGGTTCGACTCGCGCGAGTCGTCGGGCGTCGCGGGGTCGCTCGCGCCGATGACGCTGACGGCGGTGCGCACGACGTCCATCGGGTGCGCGGTGAGCGGCAGTTCGTCGACGATGCGCTTGGTCACATGGTCGAGCCCGCGGAGGCTGCGCTCGAGCTCCTCGAACTCGGCCAGCTGCGTGTCATCAGGCAGCTCGCCGTTCCAGAGCAGGTAGGCGACCTCCTCGAAGGTGACGGATGCCGCGAGCTCCTGCACCGGGTAACCGCGGTACAGCAGCGAGTTCGTCTCGGGGTTCACCTTCGAGATCGCGGTGTAGTCGACCGGCACGCCCGCCAGGCCCTTGAAGATCTGCGGCTGGAAGGCCACCTCCGGGCTGGTGGTCCCCTGCGACGTCTGCTCGCTCATCGTGCTCCTCGTGGGATGGGAAGGCGCCCGCCCCAGCGCGGCCGCCCCACCAGCCTACGGCGCGAGCACTCCCGGCGGCGATCACAGGAGATCACGCGAATGGGTCAGAACAGGCCGGTGGGGATCTCCACGCCGTTGAGCGCACCGGGCGCCGCGGTGATGGTGAGCTGGCCGAGCTCGTCGGGGCCGAGTTCGGGCAGCCGCTGCGCGACATCCAGGAACCGCTCGATCTCGGCGGGTTCGAGCACCCACTCGGCGAGCGTGCGGAACTTCTGCACGTACTGCTCTCGGCCGAACGGGCGCGCGCCGAGCGGGTGCGCGTCGGCGACGGCGATCTCCTCGACGATCTCGCTGCCGTCGGCGAGGCGGATGACGACGCGACCGCCGAACGCCTTCTCGTCGATGTCGAGCGAGTGGTACCGGCGCGTCCACTCCGGGTCCTCGACCGTCGCGACCTTGCGCCAGAGCGCGACGGTGTCGGCGCGATGGGCGCGCTCGGGCGCGTACGAGTCGGCGTGATGCCAGGCGCCGTCCTGCAGGGCGACGGTGAAGATGTACGGGATGGAGTGGTCGAGCGTCTCGCGCGAGGCATCCGGGTCGTACTTCTGCGGGTCGTTCGCCCCCGAGCCGATCACGTTGTGGGTGTGGTGCGACGTGTGGATGGTGATCGACTCGACCCGGTCGGGGTCGTCGAGGATCAGCGGGTACTCGTCGTGGATCTTCCGGGCGAGGTCGATGAGCGCCTGGGCCTGGTACTCGGCCGAGTGCTCCTTGGTGTACGAGTCGAGGATGGCGCGCTTCGCCTCGCCCTGCTCGGGCAGCGGCACCTCGTAGTTCGCCTCGGGGCCGCCGAGCAGCCACGCGATCACGCCGTCCTCGCCCTCGTAGATCGGCACGGGGCTGGTCTCGCCGCGCATCGCGCGGTCGACGGACTCGACCGCCATCTTGCCGGCGAACGCGGGTGCGTACGCCTTCCAGGTCGAGATCTCGCCCTTGCGCGACTGGCGCGTCGCGGTGGTCGTGTGCAGCGCCTGCCCGATGGCCTGGAAGATCGTCTCCCGGTCGAGGCCGAGCAGCGTGCCGATGCCGGCCGCGGCCGACGGGCCGAGGTGAGCGACGTGGTCGATCTTGTGGGCGTGCAGCGTGATCGCCTTGACGAGGTCGATCTGGATCTCGTAGCCGGTCGCGATGCCGCGGACGAGCTCATGTCCGGTGAGGCCACGAGCGGCGGCGAGGTGCTGCGCGACCGCGACGATCGGCGGGATGTTGTCGCCGGGGTGCGAGTAGTCCGCGGCGAGGAAGGTGTCGTGGAAGTCGAGTTCGCGCACCGCGACCCCGTTCGCCCATGCGGCCCATTCGGGCGAGGTGCGCCGCGCAGCATCCGCACCGAACACGGTCGCGCCGTCGCCGCCGATCGACACCGGGTGCGAGAGCGCCTGGCTGCGCGCGGCCACCACCGGCTTGCGGGCGAGGGACGCCGCGGCCACCGCCGCGTTGTCGATGACCCGGTTCACGACCATCTCGACGACGTCGTCGTCGACCTCGACGGGGTCCGTCGCGACGCCCGCGAGCTGCCAGGCGAGCTGGTCCTCTCGCTCGAGGTTCTCGTCGCTCCGGTGGGTACGCAGGTGGTGGCTCTTCACGTGGCCACGCTATCGGGTGGGGTGCCGGATGTCGCGGAGCCGGCGATCCCCGTCCTCCCAGCTCCGCCCGGTATCACGCGTGAGACCATGGAGGGGATGAATCACACCGACGCCGACTCGGTCGGCGGTCGCGCTGTGCGCGACATCCGCCTCGACTTCCCCGCCTTCGCCACAACCGGCGACGATCGGCCGGCCGCGTACCTCGACTCCGCGGCGACTTCGCAGCGCCCGACCGCGGTGCTCGACGCCGAACGCGACTACCTCGAGCACCACCTCGCGGCGGTGCACCGCGGGGCGAGCGCCGCGACCGGCGAGTCCACCACGCTCTTCGAGGACGCGCGCGCCGACGTCGCCCGCTTCGTCGGCGCCGGCGAACGCGAGGTCGTGTGGGCGCAGAACGCGACCGACGCGCTGAACATGGTCGCGCTCGGCATCGCCGACGCGAGCGCGGGCATCGGCGGGGCGGATGCCGCGCGGTTCGCGCTGCAGCCCGGCGACGAGATCGTGCTGACCGAGGCCGAGCACCATGCGAACCTGCTGCCGTGGCAGCGCGTCGCGCAGCGGACCGGCGCCCGGCTGGTTCCCGTGCGCGTCGACGAGCACGGCCGCTGGTCGATCGACGACCTCGCCGCGGTGCTCTCCGAGCGCACGCGCATCGTCGCGTTCGCCGAGGTCTCGAACGTGACGGGCCAGATCGCGCCGGTCGCCGAGATCGCCGAGCTCGCGCACCGCCATGGCGCGCTCGTCGTGCTCGACGCCTGCCAGTCGGTACCGCACCGACCCGTCGACTTCGCCGCGTACGGCGTCGACTTCGCCGCGTTCTCGGCGCACAAGATGCTCGGGCCGAACGGGATCGGCGTGCTCTACGGGCGCGAGGAGCTGCTCGACGCGCTCCCTCCGGCGCGCACCGGCGGGTCGACGATCACGAAGGTGACGCTCGAGGAGGCGCACTTCCTGCCCGCGCCGCATCGCTTCGAGGCCGGCACGCAGCCCGTGTCGCAGGCGGTCGGGCTCGGTGCGGCCGTGCGGTACCTCGAGGGCATCGGCATGGACGCGGTCGCCGCGCACGAGGAGTCGTTCGCCGAACGCGTCGTCGCGGGCGTGGATGCGATCCCGGGCGTCCGGATCCTCGGACCGCAGCCCGGCGAGCGCCGGGCGGGTCTCGTGAGCGTCGCGATCGACGGCGTGCACGCGCACGACGTCGGCCAGTTCCTCGACGACGCCGGCATCGTCGTGCGCGTCGGCCATCACTGCGCGCAGCCGCTGCACCGCGCGCTCGGCATCACGGCGTCCACCCGCGCGAGCGCCCACGTCTACACGACGGCCGAGGAGGCCGACCGGTTCGTCGCGACGCTCGGCGAGGTGCGCGGATTCTTCGGACTCGCGAGGGAGGCGTCCTGATGGCCGGACTCGAGGGCCTCTACCAGCAGATCATCCTCGACCACTCGAAGGAGCGGCACGGCGACCACGCGCTCGAGGGTGCCGACGGCGAGCACCACGAGTACAACCCGACGTGCGGCGACGAGATCACGGTGCGGGTCAGGCTCGATCCCGCGCACGAGCGGATCGACGAGGTCGCCTGGCAGGGCGACGGATGCAGCATCTCGATGGCGTCGGCGTCGGTGCTCACCGATCTCGTGCAGGGGCACTCGATCGACGACGCGCTCGCGACGGCCGACGCGTTCCGCGCCATGCTGCGCTCGAAGGGCGAGGGCGAGCCCGATGAGGACGTGCTCGGCGACGCGATCGCGTTCCACGGCGTCGCGAAGTACGTCATGCGCGTGAAGTGCGCGATGCTCTCGTGGGTCGCGCTCGAGGCGGCGGTGAAGACCGCGCGCTGAGCACCCGGTGGTCGAGTAGCCGTGCGCAGCCCGGCGTACCGAGACCTCGTGCGTGGGGGTCTCGAGACGCGCCTCCGGCGCTCCTCGACCCGCACAGGCGCTCCGCGTTCTACT
>DASTQT010000315.1:0-2490 GCA_035761605.1 Agromyces sp.
AACTTGAAGCCGCGCACGCCGTGCTCCTCGATGAGCCGCCGCGCGAGATCGACCGCCTCGGCGCCTCGGTTCGGGTCGACCGAGCCGAACGGGATCAGCACGGCGTTGTTCCGCGCCGCGCCCTCGGCGATCTCCGCGCTCGACAGCGGAGGGTGCTCGAGCTGCGTCTGCGCGTCGACCGTGAACACGACCGCCGCCATCCGCCGCTCGCGGTAGTACTCCGCGATGGAGTCGAGGTCGGGACGCGGTCCCTCCGTGCTGAAGTACGTCGACGCGGCCTCAACCAAGTCCGGTGGCAGCGACGCGTTGCCGTGGCCGTCGACCTCGATGTGCACGTGGACGTCGATCGCGGTGATCGCATCGAGGTCGATCGCGGGCTCGTAGCGGGTCATGGGCGGATGGCTCGACTCATGCCGTCGGGGCGGGGCGCTGCAGGTCCTCGGGCAGCGGCGGGAACGTCTCGCCCACCGACTGCAGGTCGCCGACCGCCTCGGCGAAGCCCGCCTCGAGCGCCTCGTACGACCAGCCGCCCTCGTGGTAGGCGGTGGCGACCGGCTCGGGGTGCGACCACAGCTGGATGCGGTCGCCGCCGATGCCGATCGCCTGGCCGGTCACGTCGGCTGCGGCATCCGATGCCAGGTAGGCGATGAGCCCCGCGACGTCGTCGGACGTGCCGAAGCCGAGGTCGTGGCGGAAGAAGGCGGGCATCGGCTCGCCCTTCTGCTCGGCCTCGACCGCGGCCGCGAAGTACGGCACGGTGGCGGTCATCGCGGTCGCGGCGACCGGGATCACCGCGTTGGCGGTGATGCCGGCGCGCTTGAGTTCCATGGCCCACGTGCGCACCATGCCGACGATGCCGGCCTTCGCGGCGGCGTAGTTCGTCTGGCCGAAGTTCCCGCGCTGACCGGTCGGCGACCCGATGCAGATGATGCGGCCCCCCGCGCCGGCCTCGCGCATGTGGATCACGGCCTCCCGCACGGCGGTGAAGGTGCCGCGGAGGTGGGTGCCGATCACCGAGTCGAAGTCGTCGTCGCTCATCTTCCACAGCACGGTGTCGCGGAGGATGCCGGCGTTCGTCACCAGGATGTCGAGCCGGCCATAGGTGTCGACGGCGGCCTGCACGAGCTGCTTCGCGGTCTCGGTCGGGCCGACCGGCGCGACGACCGCCACCGCCCTGCCGCCGGCGGTCTCGATCGAGGCGACCGCGTCGGCAGCGGCCTCGGCGTTCACGTCGTTCACGACGACGGCGGCACCTCGACGGGCGAGCTCCTGAGCGTAGGCGAGCCCGAGGCCGCGGCCTGAGCCGGTGACGATGGCGACTTTGCCTTCGAGTGACATACGTGACTCCTTCGTGTCTTCTCCCATTCAAGACCGAGATCGTTGAGATTGTCAATCGTTTCCTTCGTCAAGGGAATCGGCTAGCATGGCCCTCATGCCGAAGCCCGCCGACGCCGTCGCCCCCAAGCCGGGATCGCGGCCGTCGGCCCTGAGCGACGACCTCAGCTTCCTGCTCGCACGGGCCAATGCGATCTCGCTCGCGGCGGGCAACGCGGCGCTCGCCGCGCACGGCCTGAAGGCGCGTTCGTATTCGGTCCTGCTCCTGACCACGGATGAGGCTCGACCCTCCCAGCGCGAGCTGGCCGAGTTCCTGCGGCTCGACCCGAGCCAGGTGGTGAGCCTCGTCGACGACCTGCAGTCCCGGGGCCTCGTCGAACGCCGTCCCGACCCCGCCGATCGGCGTGCCAACGTCGTCGTCGCCACCGAGGCCGGCCGAGCGGTCGCCGCGGCCGCGCGCGAGACGGCCCGCAGGGCCGAGGAGCAGGTGCACGGGCAGCTGACCCGGGACGAGCGGCAGACGCTCACCGAGTTGCTGCGCGTCCTGGCCTTTCCGGAGGCCTGACCGTCAGCCGACGGTCGGGTCGTCGAGTTCGGCGAGGCGGCGTTCGAGGAAGCGGCGCTCGGGTGCCGTGCGGGTGAGGGCGATCGCCTCGCGGTATCGCGCGGCCGCGTCATCCGCTCGCCCGAGTCGGCGCAGCAGGTCGGCCTGGGCCGCCGGCAGCAGGTGGTAGCCGGCGAGGCGGCCGGATGCGTCGAGGAGTGCGAGATCGTCGAGCCCGCGCTGCGGCCCGAACGCCATGCCGCGGGCGATCGCCCGGTTGAGGGCGACGAACGGGGAGTCGGCGAGCATCGCGAGGTCGTCGTAGCGCGCGACGATCGCCCCCCAGTCGGTGCCGTCGGGCGAGGCCGCGCGAGCGTGCACGGCCTGGATCTCGGCTTGCAGGCGATACGGGCCGGGCGGGTCGCCTCGGCGCTCCTCGCCGGGCGGACCGTCGAGCAGGGCGAGGCCCTCGGCGATCTCCGCCGCGTCCCACATCGTGCGGTCCTGCTCCGGGAGCGGCACGAGGTCGCCCGCCGCATCGACGCGTGCCGCCGACCGTGCGTGCTGGAGCAGCATCAGCGCGAGGAGGGCCCTCGACTCGCCGTCGCGGG
>DASTQT010000316.1:0-5901 GCA_035761605.1 Agromyces sp.
GGCGCTCGGCGCGTCCGACTACCTCATCAAGCCCGTCGGGCGGGAGGAACTGGTCGGCGCGCTGCGCCGCGTCGGCGTCGTGGCGTCCTCGCCGCCCGCCGGCGAGGGTCCACCGGCCGCCGTCCCGTCCCGAAGGGCGACCTGATGTCCGGGCACCGCATCCTCGTCGTCGAGGACAATCCGCTCAACCTCAAGCTCGTGCGCGACGTGCTGACCGCGTCCGGCTACGAGGTCGTCGAGGCGCAGACCGGCGAGGCCGGCGTCAGCCTCGCCGCGGACTGCGCACCCGACCTGGTGCTCATGGACCTGCAGCTGCCCGGCATCGACGGGTACGAGGCGATGCGGCTCATCCGCGAGGACCCGCGGGTCGCCGAGGTCCCGATCGTGGCCCTCACGGCATTCGCGATGCGGGAGGACCGCGAGCGGACCACGCGCGCGGGCTTCGACGGCTACCTCAGCAAGCCGATCAGCGTCCGGGACCTGCCCTCGCAGGTCGGCGACTTCCTGAGCAACGGGCGCGACCATGCCCGATGAGCCCGTCACGATCCTCGCGGTGGACGACCTGCCGCAGAACCTGCGCCTGCTCGACGCCGTGCTGAGTCCGCGCGGCTACCGCGTGCTGACCGCGGCCTCCGGCGAGGAGGCCCTCGCGATGCTGCCCGACTCGGGCGCCGACCTCGTCCTGCTCGACATCGTGATGCCCGGGATCGACGGCTACGAGACGTGCCGCCGCATCCGGCGGACTCCGGGCCTGGAGTTCCTGCCGGTGGTGATGATCACCGCGAGCGGCGACCAGGAGAAGATCCGTGCGATCGAGGCCGGCGCCGACGACTTCGTGAACAAGCCGTTCGACCATGGCGAGCTGCTCGCCCGTGTCGCCAACCTCGCCCGGATCAAGCGCTACCAGGACACCGTCGAACGGCAGGCGGCCGAGCTCGCGGAGTGGAACGCCGAGCTCGAGGCGCGCGTCCGCGCGCAGGTCGACGAGCTGCAGCGGGTCAACCGGCTGCGCCGCTTCCTGCCTCCGCAACTGGTCGACCTCGTGATCGACTCGGGCGACGAGGGTTTCCTCGGCAGCCACCGGCGCGAGATCGTGGTCGTGTTCTGCGACCTCCGCGGGTTCACGTCGTTCGCCGAGGCGAGCGAGCCCGAGGAGGTCATGGGCGTGCTGGCCGAGTACCACGCGGCGCTGGGCGAGCTGATCGACCGGTTCGAGGGCACCCTCGAGCGCTTCACGGGCGACGGGCTCATGGTGTTCTTCAACGACCCGCTGCCGTGCGACGACCCCGCCGGGCGTGCCGTGACGATGGCCGTCGCCATGCGCGACCGCGTCGACGAGCTGGCCGAGGGCTGGAGCCGCCGC
Source organism: Agromyces sp. (assembly GCA_035761605.1). Taxonomy (GTDB): domain Bacteria; phylum Actinomycetota; class Actinomycetes; order Actinomycetales; family Microbacteriaceae; genus Agromyces. The sequence goes on from DASTQT010000316.1 coordinate 1,364, forward strand.
GGCCACGACCTCGGGTTCGGGATCGGCATCGCCCAGGGCTACGCGACGCTCGGCCGGATCGGGTTCGAGGGCCGGTTCGACTACGCCGCGATCGGCAGTGTCACGAACCTCGCCGCCCGCCTGTGCGCGGCGGCCGCCGCGGGGCAGATCCTCGTCGCGCAACGGGTGTTCACGGCGACCGAGGGCCTGGCGTCGGGCGAACCCGTGGGCGACCTCGACCTGAAGGGGTTCAGCCGTCCGGTCCGGACGTTCGCCGTCACGGGCCTCGACGGGGACGCGAAGGAGAGGTTCGGCACATGACCACGCCCGCGATCCTCGCCGAGCTCGACGACGACGCCCGGAACCGCCGGTTCGAGCGGCTCCAGGAGCGCCTCGGTCCGGTCTGGGAGGCCATGGGACGCGACGTCGACGACGAGTCGGTCGTGGTCGTTCCGTCGGTCCCGCCGAGTCGCGCGGCGACGGCGAGCGGCAGCCTCGCCCAGTCGTACGAGGAGCGATTCCTCTTCCTGCTCCTGCTGCTCCGCCAGCCGCGCCTGCGCATGATCTACGTGACGTCGATGACCGTCGACCCGCGGATCATCGAGTACTATCTGGCGCTGCTGCCCGGCGTCATCCCGAGCCATGCGCTCGCACGGCTCTCGATGATCTCGGTCGGCGACTCCTCGCCGCGATCGCTGAGCGAGAAGCTGCTCGCGCGCCCGAGGCTCCTCGCGAAGATCGCCGCACTCATTCCCAACCGGGCGCACAGCCACGTGATCCCGTACAACACGACCGGGCTCGAACGCGACATCTGCCTGTCCCTCGGCATCCCGATGTACGGCGCCGACCCACGTCTGGCTCCCCTCGGCAGCAAGTCCGGATGCCGCCGGCTCTTCCGTGAGGTCGGGGTCCCGCATCCGCTGGGGAGGGAGGACCTGCACGGCCTCGACGAGGTCGTCGCGGCGATCGGCGACCTCATGGCGGAGCGACCGGGCCTGCGCCAGGTCATCGTGAAGCACAACGAGGGCGTCTCCGGCACGGGCAACGCGGTCGTCGACCTCGACGGGATCGCGGCGCTGCCGGAGCCGGAGCGCGGCGCCGCGATCGCCGGCCGCGTCCACGAGATGCGCCTGGAGTCGCCGGACACGTCGTTCGAGAAGTACGTGGCGGTGCTCGAGTCCGACGGCGGCATCGTCGAGGAGCGCATCGTCGGCGAGGAGCTGGTGAGCCCGAGCGTGCAGCTGCGGGCGCTTCCCGGCGGCACCGTGGAGCTGCTGTCCACGCACGACCAGCTCCTGGGCGGCGCCAGCGGCCAGAGCTACGAGGGCTGCGTCTTCCCCGCCGACCCGGCGTACTCGCGACTCAGCGCCGAGCCGGCGATGGCGATCGGCGAACGGCTCGCCGAGAAGGGCGTGCTCGGGCGGTTCGCGGTCGACTTCGTGGTGGTCCGGGATGCCGCGGGAGGCTGGTCGGCGTACGCGATCGAGGTGAACCTGCGAAAGGGCGGCACGACGCATCCGTTCCTGACCCTCCGGTTCCTCACCGACGGACGCTACGACGCGAATGCCGGACGCTTCCTCACGCCCGACGGCGCCGAGAAGCACCTGGTGGCCACCGACCACCTCGAGGCGGCCGAGCTCCGGGCCCTGTCGGTCGGCGACCTGTTCGACGTGTCGGCCAGGCAGGGACTGCACTTCGACCAGTCGCGGCAGGTCGGCGTCGTCTTCCACATGATCAGCGCGATCACGGAGCACGGCCGGGTCGGGATGACCGCGGTCGGCGACACCCCGGCGCACGCCATGGAGCTGTTCGAACACGCACGGGACGTGCTCATCGAGGAGGCGCGCGCCGGCGGGATCGCGGGGCCGCTCCCCGATTAGCGGACCGCGTCCGTGGGGTCAGGCGCGACCGGTGAAGTGCGGGGTGCGCTTCTCCTGGAACGCGGCGAACCCCTCGCGGTAGTCCTCGGTGTCGCAGAGCGCGGCCTGCGCGCGGTTCTCGTCGGACATCGAGGACCACAGTCCGAGCCTGTGGTCGCGCAGGTCGGCGATGAGCCGCTTCGAGGCGACGAAGGCCTGGGTGGGGCCGGATGCCGCGTCGCGGGCCGCCGCGCGGGCGGCATCCGTCACCTCGTCGGCCGGGAACACCTGCGAGAAGAGGCCGGCGGCCACCGCCTCGCTGCCCGACATGAGCCGTCCGGTGACGATGAGGTCCATCGCGCGGTGCGCGCCGAGCCGCTCGTAGAACAGCGCGTGCCCGCCCGAGTCGAGCGTCGCGCCGAGGTTCTTGAACGGCGAGCCGATCTTCGCGGAGTCGGCGACGTAGACGATGTCGGTCGCGATGAGCAGGCCCAGGCCGACGCCGAGGCATGCGCCGTGCGCGACCGCGAACGTGGGCGCGGGGAAGCGCGCCATCCGCTTCAGCAACGGCTCGACGAGCCCGCCGAGGTAGCCCTGCACGTCGTCGTCGCGCGGGTCGACGCCGGCGATGTCGCGGCCGGCGCAGAACGCGCGCCCCTCACCGCGGAGCACGAGCGCGCGGACGCCCGCGAACTGGGCCTGCTCGTACGCGTCGGAGAGGTCCGCGATCGCGGACTCCCCCAGCGCGTTGAGCTTCGCGGGCGCGTTCAGCACCACCTCGGCCACGCCGTCGTGGATCTCGAGCTCGATCATGCGTCCTCCTCCGGGTCGCGGGCTTCAGCCCAGTGTTTCCGTTCGTCGCGAGCGGGCCCGGTGGAACCGCCGCATTCGTGACGAACGGACACGCTCGCGAGGAGACGGACGGTGCGATCAGACGTCGTAGTCCACCACGACGCGGTCGGACGTGGGGTGCGACTGGCAGGTGAGCACGTAGCCGCGCTCCAGCTCGTCGGGCTCGAGCGCGTAGTTCTCGGTCATGTTGACGCTGCCGTCGACGACGCGGGCGCGGCACGTGCCGCACACGCCGCCCGCGCACGCGAACGGCACGTCGCCGCGCACGCGCAGCGCCGCGTTGAGGATCGACTCGTTCGCGCTCACCGGGCTCTCGACGCTCGACGACAGCCCGTCGAGCGTGAACTCGATCTCGACCGTCTTCTCGCCCCGCTCGACGACGACCGGACGTCCGTGGCGCGGCTCGGTGGCCCGGTCGGCGTCGGTCGTGAACAGCTCGTAGCGCACGCGACCGGATGGCACGCCTCGCGCCTCGAGGGTGTCGCGCGCAAGCTGCACGAGCTCGAACGGCCCGCACAGGAACCACTCGTCGACGGTCGCCGGCGGGATGAGCGCGTCGAGCATGCGCTCGAGCTTCTCGGCGTCGATGCGACCCGAGAGCAGCGGCGCGGTGCGCTGCTCGCGCGAGAGCACGTGGTGCAGCGCCAGCCGCGCCGGGTAGCGGTCCTTCAGCTCGGCGAGCTCCTCGAGGAACATCACGTCGCGCGTCGAACGGTTCGTGTAGACGAGCGTGAACCGGGCGTCGTCGGAGCGCGCGAGCACGGTGTGCGCGAGCGCCATGAGCGGCGTGATGCCCGAGCCGGCGGCGATGCCGACGACGTGCTTGCCGTCGAGCGAGTCGAGCCCCGAGGTGAACGTGCCCTGCGGGCTCATCACGTCGATCCGGTCGCCCGCGGAGAGCTCGGCGTTCGCCCACGTCGAGAACCGGCCGCCGAGGTCGCGCTTGATCGCGACCGAGACGCTGCCGCGCACGGGTGGACGGCAGATCGAGTACGAGCGGCGCAGCTCGTGCCCGTCGAACTCGCGCCGGAGCGCGACGTACTGGCCGGGCAGGTACGTGTAGTCGTCGGCCAGCTCGTCTGGCACCGCGAAGGTCACCTCGACCGCGTCATCCGTCAGGGGCCGCACCTCGGCGACGTCGAGCCGGTGGAACCGCGCGCGGCGTCGGGCCGGGGCGGTGTCGCCGCCGACCGCGCTCTGCAGGAACGCGTCGGCGATCGCGGCATCCGACTTGAGGGTGGACGGTGTCTCGGTACGCGGCTGCGCCGCTACTCGACCACCGGTCGTGGTCGAGCCCAGGTTGATCGCGGCCATCAGAGCACCTTGAAGTAGTCGAAGGGCTCGAGGCAGTCGAGGCACTCGTAGAGCGCCTTGCACGAGGTCGAGCCGAAGCGGGCGAGTTCGCGGGTGTTCAGGGAGTCGCAGCGCGGGCACTTGACCGCCATCTTCAGGCGGACCGGACCGGCGTCGCGCACCGGGGCGTTCCCCGACGGTGCCTGGATGCCGTAGGTGCGGAGCTTCTGCTTGCCGGACTCGCTCATCCAGTCGGTGGTCCAGGCGGGCGAGAGCACCATCCTCACGTCGACGTGGTCGTAGCCTGCGTGCGTGAGGGCGAGCACCACGTCGTCGCGCATGGCGTCCATCGCGGGGCATCCGCTGTACGTCGGCGTCAGCTCGACCACGACGGCGCCCGCGTCGTCGATCGACACCGAGCGCAGCACCCCGAGGTCCTCGATGGTGAGCACGGGCACCTCGGGGTCGGTCACCGTCGCGGCGACGTCCCACGCGGCGCGCGCGGCGGGGTCGGCGGGCACGGGCCGGGCGACGGTCTCCGCCGCATCCGCTTCG
>DASTQT010000317.1:0-6866 GCA_035761605.1 Agromyces sp.
ACGTCCCAGATGTCCTGGCCGCCGTAGAAGGCGAAGACCTCGGGGTCGTCCTGCAGGCTCGCGATCGAGTCGAGGTCGGTGATCGCGGGCCATCCGGCGCCGATGCTGGTCAGGATGCTCACGCTCTCGGGGTCGCTGTTCAGCCAGAGGGCGAACTCCGCCGCCTCCTCCGGGTGCGCCGAGCCCTTGAGCACGACGTTCGCCGATCCGCCGGCCCAGGTGGCCGAGACCGTCTCGCCCTCGCCCCACTGCGGCATGGGCGCGACGGCCCAGCTGCCGGCGGTATCGGGCGCGGTGCCGCGAACGATCGCGTCCGCCCACGAGCCCGAGATCCACGACGCGACGTTGCCGTTCTGCATGTCGGCGTTCCACTCGCTCGAGAAGTCGGCCTCGATCTTCACGAGGTCCTCGTCGATCAGCTTCTGCCAGAACTCGGCGACCTTCAGGGTCTCCTCGTCGTCGATCGCGACCTTCCACGCGTCGCCGTCGACCGTGAACCACTCGCCGCCGCCCTGCTGCGACAGGCCGATGAGCCACGGGGCCTGGTTGAACGCGAACGCCGCGATGTAGCGGTTCGGATCGGACGCGCGGATCGCCTTCGCGGCTTCGTAGTACTCGTCCCACGTGGTGGGTGCCGCGAGGCCGAGCGAATCGAAGATGTCCTTGCGGTAGAACTGGCCGAGCGGGCCGGATGCCTGCGGAACGGCGTAGACGCGGTCGTCGAAGACGCCGGTCTCCCACTGCCACTCGGTGAAGTCGTCGCCCGCGTCGCCGACGTGTTCGGTGATGTCCTCGAGCGCGCCGTTCACGAGGAACTCGGGGATCGCGTCGTAGCCGACCTGCGCGACATCCGCGGGGTTGCCGGCCTGAACGGCGGAGAACATCTTGGCGTAGCCGCCGTCCGGGCCCGCGGTGATCGTCTCGAGGGTGACGTGGATGTCGTCGTGGGCCTCGTTGAACGCATCGACCGCCTGGTCGATGTTCGGGACCCAGGACTGGAAGGTGAGCTCGACGGGCTCGCCGGAATCGGAGCCGGAGCTCGAGCTGTCGGCGCCGGAGGCGCACGATGCGAGGCCGATCACGGCGACCGTCGCGAGCGCGGCGCCGGCGAGGATCCGACGGCGCCGGGCGGGTTGCTGCTGCATGGGGAATGCTCCTTTGCATGAAGGGGAGGTGCGCTGCGGGATGCGACGCTACGCCCGTGCCGTGCGGCTCCCCATAGCGGATCGGTGCGCGGGCATGGACGATTCGACGGCGCCGCGGGAGTGCGCCCTCGGCGACGACGCAGCTGCGTGAGATCGATTGCGGCTCGAGCGTTGACGATCTACGACGCTGCACGCTACAGTGCGGGAAGCGCTTTCCCGAACCCCAGGGCGCGACAACCCGACGACGACGACGGAGGACCAGATGTTCACGAGGAACGGTCGGCGACGCCTGCTCGCCGCAGCGGCGATCACGGGGGCTGCGGCCCTCGCGCTCACCGGCTGCGCGAGCGGCGGCAGCGAGGCATCCGGCTACGACCCCGAGGAGGAGGTGACGCTCAACTTCACCTGGTGGGGCAACGACGACCGCGCCCAGCGCTACCAGCAGCTCATCGACGCGTTCGAGGCCGAGCACCCGAACATCACGATCGACGGCACGTTCACCGACTTCCCTTCGTACTGGGAGAAGCGCAAGACCGAGGCGGCCGGCGGCGGCCTGCCCGACGTGTGGCAGTTCTCCGACTCCTACCTGCGCGAGTACGCCGAGCCGGGCCTGCTGCTCGACCTCGACGAGGTCGCCGACTACATCGACTTCGACGCGTTCGACGACGGGCTCAAGTCGACCGGACAGCTCGAGGGAACCCAGTACTCGCTGCCGACCGGCTACAGCGCCTGGGCGATCTTCCTCAACGACGCGCTCATCGAGCAGGCGGGCGTCGAGCCGTACGAGGGCGGCACCTCCTACGAGGAGTACACCGAGTGGATGGCGTCGGTCACCGAGGCAACCGGTGGCGCGGTGTTCGGCGGCACCGACATCACGCAGCGCATCCAGACCTTCGAGAACGTGCTGCGCGCGCAGGGCGACAACCTCTACACCGATGAGGGCGAGCTCGGCTTCACCGAGGACCAGCTTCGCGACTTCTGGGAGTCCGGCGCCGACGCGCGCGACGGGGTCACCATCCCGCAGCAGAAGCTCGAGGAGATCTCGCCGATCTCGGGCTTCGGCGCCAACCTCACCGCGAGCGAGGGCAGCTGGAGCAACTTCCTCGGCGGCTACCTCGCCGACTCCGGCGCCGCGTCGATCACGATGGTCGCGCCCCCGACCGATGAGCCCGACGGGCAGGACCTCTACCGCCAGGCCGGCCTGCAGGTGGCGATCTCGGCCGACACCGAGCACCCCGAGGCGGCCGCTCTGTGGCTCGACTTCGTCGTGAACAGCGAGGAGGCCGGCGAGATCTTCGGCACCACGCTCGGCTTCCCGGCCTCGGAGACCAAGCTCGCGGGTGCCACGCTCGAGGGTGCCGACGCGCAGGTCGCCGAGTACCTCGAGTCGGTCGCCGACCGCATCGGCGACGCCCCGCCCGTGCCGGTCGTCGGCTACGGCTCGCTCGAGCAGACGTTCTGGGACCTCGGCAAGTCGATCGGCCTCGGCGCGATCACGGTCGATGACGCGGTCGACCAGTTCTTCACCGAGGCGGGCGTGATCTTGGGCTGACGCCCGGTCTCGGCTGCATCCGGGAGGGTCGCTTCGCGTCACTTCGCGCCGCAGGTGCGGGCGGATGTCGCGAAGCGGCCCTTTCGCGTCGAGTTCGCGCGAGCTCTCGCGTGGAGTTGCGCGAGCGCGTGTACATCTGACGAGCGCGATTGCGGATCCACGCGCGCTCGTCGGATGTATACGCGCTCGGCGAAGAGTCGACGTGCGTGTCGACGCGGGGTGACGGGCGACGAGCGCCGGCCATGCGAGCGGGCGGTCGCACGCGACATCCGCTCGCCCTATAGTGGGAATACGCTTTCCCATTCCGACCTGCGATGACGGAGGAGACCCGTGCACTACGGCGCCGACTACAACCCCGAGCAGTGGCCCGAGGAGATCTGGCCCGAGGACGTCGCGCGCATGCGCGAGGCCGGCGTGACGATGGTGAGCCTGGGGATCTTCTCGTGGTCGCGCATCCAGCCGCACGAGGGCGAGTTCGACTTCGAGTGGCTCGATCGGGTGATCGACCTGCTCCACGAGGGCGGCATCGCCGTCGACCTCGCGACCGCGACCGCGTCGCCGCCGCCGTGGGCGACGGCCGCGTACCCCGAGATGCTCCCGCAGGACGAGAACGGCGCCACCTACTGGCCCGGGAGCCGCCAGCAGTTCGCGCCGTCATCGCCGGTGTACCGGCGCCTGGCCGGCGAGCTCGTCACGGCCATCGCCGAGCGGTACGCGACCCACCCCGCGGTGGTGATGTGGCACGTGAACAACGAGTACGGCTGCCACCTGAACGCCGACTACTCGGATGCCGCGCGCGACGCGTTCCGCCGCTGGCTGGCCGATCGCTACGGCGACGTCCGGTCACTGAACGAGGCATGGGGCACGAACTTCTGGTCGCAGCGCTACCAGTCGTTCGAAGAGGTGTTCCCGCCTCGGAAGGCGCCGTACTCCCGCAATCCCGGGCAGGAGCTGGACTTCCGGCGGTTCACGAGCGACATGCTGCTCGAGTGCTACCTCATGGAGCGCGAGATCATCCGCGCGGCGGGCGCGACGCAGCCGATCACGACCAACTTCATGGGCGCGTTCAAGCCCGCGGACTACGCGCACTGGGCCGAGCACATGGACGTGATCAGCGACGACTGCTACCCCGACCCGAACGACCCCGAGTCGTTCCGGGCGGCGGCGTTCCAGCGTGACCTGGTCCGCTCGCTGAAGCCCGCGGTGCCGTGGCTGCTGATGGAGCAGGCCACGAACGCGCTGAACTGGCGTCCGGCGAACGCACCGAAGGCGCCGGGACAGATGGCCGCGCTCTCGGCGCAGGCCGTGGGGCGCGGGGCCGACGGCGTCCTGTTCTTCCAGTGGCGGCAGTCGCGGGCGGGCGCCGAGAAGTTCCACTCGGCGATGCTGCCGCACGCCGGCACCGACACGCGCACCTGGCGCGAGGTGGTCGCGCTCGGCGCCGATCTCGCCGCGCTCCCGCCCCTGCCGGCGGGCGCCCGCGACGCGCGGGTCGCGCTCGTGTTCGACTGGGAGAACTGGTGGGCCGTCGAGGCCTCCGACCACCCGCAGAACGGCCTCGACTACCTCGCGGTGATCCAGCGCTGGTACCGGGCGCTCCACCGCCGCCACGTGCAGGTCGACATCGTGCCGGCCGCGCGTGTCGGCGAGGGATACGACGTCGCGATCGCGCCGCTGCTCTACCTCGTGCGTGAAGCGGATGCCGCGGCGCTCGTCTCGTTCGTCGAGGCCGGCGGGCACCTGCTCGCCGGGCCGTTCACCGACGTGGCGGACGAGTTCGACCGGTTCCGCGACGGCGGGTTCGCGACGCAGCTCGGCCCGCTCTGCGGCATCCGGATCGAGGACTTCGGGGCGCTCGTCGCCCCGGATGCCGTGCCTGGCGCGTTCGGCGAACGGGAGGCGCCGTTCGCCGGCGCGGAGTCGGGGGCGCCCGCGGGCGTTGGCACGCTGCTCGCCGAAGAGGTCCATGTGGTCGCCGATGACACGCAGGTGGAGGCATCGTTCACCGCCGGCCGACGCACGGGCGACCCCGCCCTGACGGCGCGCGCGGTCGGCGGCGGCAGCGCCCGCTACCTTGCGACGATCCCCGACGAGGCCGGAGTGCAGGCCGTCGTCGACCGACTCCTCGCGGCGACCGGGGTGGAGCCGGTCGCCGCGGGGCTGCCCGAGCACGTCGAGGCAGCGCGCCGCGGCGCGTTGCTCACGCTGGTCAACCACGGCGGCCCTGCGGTCGAGGTGGATGTCGTCGGAGTCGACGCCGTCACGGGCGAGCGCGTCGCGCGCGTCCGCCTCGACGCCTACGACCTGGCCATGGTGCTCACCGACTGACCGCCGTACGATGCGAGCGACCGAGGAGGTTCCATGCGCGCGATCATCCTGAGCGGGGCCGGGCGGTACGCCGACCCGTGGCATCCGTACGCCGAGACCAGTGCGCGGCTCGCGCCGCTCGTCGCCGCGGCCGGATTCGAGGTCGAGGTGCGCGAGGACGTGGATGCCGCGCTCGCGACGCTCGGCGACGACGTGACGCTGCTCGTGGTCAACGCCGCCGACCCCGACGGGCCGGTGCCCGACGACGTCGAGGTCGGCGACGCTCCGCGGGTCGACGAGGCGGCGTTCGACGCCGCGATCGACCGCGGCATCGGGATCCTCGCGATGCACTCCGCCGCGTCGAGCCTGCGCGACTACGCCGCGTACGACCGGGCCCTCGGCGGGCACTGGGAGGCGGGCGTGACATGGCATCCGCCGTTCGGGGAGGCGCACGTGCACCTCGTCGGGAACCATCCGGTCCGCGAGGGACTCGACGACTTCACCGTGCAGGACGAGCGCTACACCGCGCTGCGCCTGCACGACGTGGTCGAACCCATCGGCGAGCACGAGGAGGGCGGGGCGCGCCATCCGCTCATCTGGGCGCGCGAGTTCGGCCGCTCGCGCCTCGTGTACGACGCGCTCGGGCACGACGCGCGCTCGTACGACTCGGAGGGGCACCGGGCGGTCATCGCGCGGGCGCTCGAGTGGCTGTCGCACGTGCCCGCGCCGACGGCCGGCGCGGGCGGCGTGAGCGCGGCATGACCCGCCGCGTCGTCCTCGCGCCCGACTCGTTCAAGGGCACGGCGACCGCGGCCGAGGCCGCCGACGCGCTCGCGCGCGGCTGGCGCTCGGTCGCGCCGTCCGACGTGATCGTCGAGAAGCCCATGGCCGACGGCGGCGAGGGCACGCTCGACGCGTTCGCGGCGGCCGTTCCCGGCGCCGAGCGCGTGCCCGTGACGGTGCAGGGCCCCGACGACCGGCCGGTGGATGCCGCATGGCTGCGCCTGCCCGACGGCACCGCGGTCGTCGAACTCGCCCTCACGAGCGGCATCACGCTGCTCGATCCGTTGCGCCCGCTCGACGCGCACACGCTCGGCTTCGGGCAGGCGATCGCGGCGGCCCTCGATGCGGGCGCGCGGCGCCTGCTGCTCGCGATCGGCGGGAGCTCGTCGACCGACGGCGGCGCCGGTGCACTCGCGGCGCTCGGGGCGGTGTTCCTCGACGCGCAGCGCCGGCCCGTGCGGCTCGGCAACCGCGGCGTCGGGGCGCTCGCGCGGGCCGACCTGTCGGGACTGCGGCCGCTGCCGGCGGATGGCGCGCTCATCCTGAGCGACGTCACCAACCCGCTGCTCGGACCCTTCGGCGCCGCCGCGATCTTCGGGCCGCAGAAGGGCGCGACCGCCGAGCTCGTCGAGGCGATGGACCTGAACCTCGCCCGGCTCGTGCGCGCTGTGCCGGGCGGAGCCGACCTCTGCGAGGAGGCCGGCGCCGGCGCGGCCGGCGGCACCGGATTCGGCCTGCTCGCGTGGGGCGCGACGATGGCCGGCGGGTCCGGCGCGGTCGCCGACGCGATCGGACTCTCGGAGGCGCTGCGCGGTGCCTCCGTCGTCGTGACCGGCGAGGGCCGCTTCGACGGTCAGTCGGCGGCCGGCAAGGTGCCGAGCGAGGTCGCCGCGCGGGCGGCCGCCTGGGGTGTGCCGGTCGCGCTCGTCGCCGGCGCCATCGACGCGGATGCCTCCGGCTTCGCCGCATCCGCGTCGCTCACCGACCTCGCCGGCAGCGGCGACGCCGCGATGGCCGAACCCCTCCGCTGGCTCGAGGCGGCGGGCGCCGCCCTCGCCCGCCCGCCCGCCTGAGGTCGC
>DASTQT010000318.1:0-3107 GCA_035761605.1 Agromyces sp.
CGGAAGAGCTTGAGCAGCGCCCGGTTGAGCATGAGCGCGCGGTAGTCCGCGCTGGCGCGGTGATCCGACATCGGGGTGCCTTCGCCGCCCAGCACGGATGCCGCGTCGCGGACGGTCTCGAGGCTCCAGCGCTGCCCGGCCAGCGCGCGTTCCGTCGCGAGGGCGCGGATCGGCGTCGCGGCGACGCCTCCGAGCCCGATGCGTGCGGCGGCCACCGTGCCATCCGCGTCGAGGTCGATCGCGAAGGCGACGGCGACGCTCGAGATGTCGTCGTAGCGGCGCTTCGCGACCTTGTGGAACGTGGTCAGCGAGGCTCCACCGGCCCCGGCGACCGGCGCCGGGATGCGGATGGCGCGGATGAGCTCGCCCGCCCGGCGAACCGTCTTCCGGTAGCCCGTGAAGTACTCCTCGAGGCCGACCTCGCGCTCGCCGTCGGTCGACACGAGCACGACCCGGGCCCCGAGCGCGAGGAGCGCGGGCGCGGCGTCGCCGATGGGGGAGGCGGTGCCGAGGTTGCCGCCGAGGGTCGCGCGGTTGCGGATGAGCGGCGACGCGAACTGCGGGAACAGCTCGGCGAGCAGTGGGATGCGACCGTCGAGGCGCCGCTCGAGCTCGGACAGGGACAGCGCGGCGCCGACCTCGATGCCGGACTCGTCGGACTGGAACGCGAGCAGCTCGGGCAGCCGCTCGATCGCGATCGTGAGCGGGGCGCGCCGGCCCCGGAGGTTCACCTCGACGCCCCAGTCGGTGCACCCGGCGACGACCATCGCGTCGGGCTGGTCGGCGAGCAGCGCGAGCGCCTCGTCGAGCGAGGCCGGCCGCACGAACCGCGCCCCGTCGGCCTCGAGCACGGTCGCGACGGGGTCGGGCGCGGGACGCGCGCGACGCTCGGCGAGCGGGTCGTCGGCGTCGGGCGTGCCGAGCCCGTACGCGGCATCCCGGATCGGCCGGTAGCCGGTGCAGCGGCACAGGTTGCCGCTGAGCGCGTGCAGGTCGAAGCCGTTGGGGCCGACGTCGTGCGCGTTCGAGGATGCAGCGGCCGCGTCATCCGCTCGCCCTCTCGCGGCACGGTAGAACTCGGCGGCCATGCTGCACGCGAACCCGGGCGTGCAGTAGCCGCACTGCGATCCGCCGCCGCCCGCGAGCGCGGCCTGCACGGGATGCAGGTGTTCGGGCGTGCCGAGCCCTTCCGCCGTGACGACCTCCTGGCCGTCGAGCGCGGCGGCGGGCACGAGGCACGAGTTCACGGGCGTCCACGCGGTGCCGCCGTCGCCGTCGGAGGTCGCGACGAGCACCGAGCACGCACCGCACTCGCCCTCGGCGCAGCCCTCCTTCGCGCCGGTCAGACCCTGCGCGCGCAACCAGTCGAGGGCCGTCGTGTGCGGGCTGATGTCGTGCAGCGCGCACGCCCGGCCGTTGACGGTCACCGACGTCGCTTCCATACGCGCACCCCTCGTTTCCGCGAGTCTACGCCGCGGAAACGGCCCCGATCCCGTGGCGCCGCGCTGGTCCGTGCGCGAAGATGAGGGCAGCGTGTGGAGCGCTCACCCGGTGCTCCGCCGGAGGGGAGTGGCAGCCGGATGGCCGTCGAGATCGCCCGTGCCGACGACGTCGCGGGCAGCGAGGAGATCCTCGCGCCGGACGCGCTCGCGTTCGTGGAGGAACTGCATCACCGCTTCGATGCGCGTCGCCGAGAGCTGCTCGCGGCCCGCCGTGCGCGTCGCGACCGGATCGCGCGCGGCGAGGAACGCCTGGACTTCCTCCCGGAGACCGCCGACGTGCGCGCCGGCGACTGGCGGGTGCCGCCGCCGCCCGCAGCGCTCGCCGACCGGCGCGTGGAGATCACCGGCCCCGCGGCACCCGCGAAGATGGCGATCAACGCGCTGAACTCCGGCGCGCTCGTCTGGCTCGCCGACCTCGAGGACGCGTGCAGCCCCACCTGGGCGAACATCGTCGGCAGCGTGCGGAACCTGCGCGACGCCGCGCGCGGCACGCTCGCGTTCACGTCGCCCGAGGGCAAGGCCTACGCGCTGCGCGACGACGTGCACCGCCCGACCGTGGTCACCCGGCCCCGCGGATGGCACCTTCCCGAGAAGCACGTGCTGATCGACGGCGAGCGCGCGTCGGCCTCGCTCGTCGACTTCGGGCTGCACCTCTTCCACACCGCCCGGCTCCTCATCGACAACGGCGACGGGCCCTTCTACTACCTGCCGAAGCTCGAGTCGCACCTCGAGGCACGCCTCTGGAACGACGTGTTCACGTTCTCCGAAGAGCGGATGGCGCTGCCCCCCGGCAGCATCCGGGCGACGGTGCTCATCGAGACCATCCCCGCCGCCTTCGAGATGGACGAGATCCTCTGGGAGCTGCGCGAGCACGCCTCCGGCCTGAACGCCGGCCGCTGGGACTACCTCTTCAGCATCATCAAGGTGTTCCGCGACGCCGGCCCCGAGTTCGTCGTGCCCGACCGGGCGTCGGTGTCGATGACGGCGCCGTTCATGCGCGCGTACACCGAGTTGCTCGTGCAGACCTGTCACCGCCGGGGTGCGTTCGCGATGGGCGGCATGGCGGCGTTCGTGCCGAATCGCGCCGACCCCGAGGCGACTGCGGTCGCCTTCGAGAAGGTCCGCGCCGACAAGACCCGCGAGGCGGACGACGGGTTCGACGGGTCGTGGGTCGCGCACCCCGACCTCGTGCCCGTGTGCCGGGAGGTGTTCGACGGCGTGCTCGGCGACCGGCCGAACCAGGTCGGGCGGCAGCGGCCCGAGGTGGCGGTCACGGCTTCCGACCTGCTCGACGTCGCCGCGATGGGCGGTCAGGTCACCGAGGCGGGGCTGCGCACGAACCTGTCGGTCGCGGTCGCCTATCTCGCGGTGTGGCTCTCGGGGAACGGCGCCGTCGCGCTGCACAGCCTCATGGAGGACGCCGCGACGGCCGAGATCTCGCGGTCCCAGGTGTGGCAGCAGCTGCGGCACGACACCGTGCTGGCCGACACCGGCCGCCGGCTCACGCCAGAGCTCGTGCGCGAGGTGCTCGACGAGGAGGTCGCCGCGCTGCGAGCCGAGGTCCCGGCCGACCGGTTCGCCGCGCACTACGAGCCCGCGGCGAGG
>DASTQT010000319.1:0-7118 GCA_035761605.1 Agromyces sp.
TGACGTCGCGGCGTTCGAGATCGTCGACGAGAGACGTGCCGAACGCGACCTCGGGCTTGCGCGAGTTGCCGTCGTACACGTCGGCGCGGTAGGTCGTGATCTCGACGGTGTGGCCGTGGACGAGTGCGCCGATCGTGCCGAACGCACGGCCGATGTCCCAGTGCGCCTCGGCGATCGGCTTCACGACCGCGAGGATCTGGTCGGGCGTGGCATCCGTCGTGAAGTCGAGGTCGTTGGTGCTGCGACCGAGGAACGCATCGCGCACCGGGCCGCCCACGAGCGACAGCTCGTATCCGGCGGCGTCGAACGCGTCCGCGAGCGTCGCGACGGTCGGCGAGGCCGCCAGACCACTGAGCCGGTCGAGGGCCTCCGCGACACTCTGCATTGCTCCATGTTAGGCAGGTGGCGCGGACGGGCCGTGTCCGAGCGGCCCGGATGGCGCGAGCGAGCCCTGCAGGCTCCCCGAGCGCACGCCGTAGAATCGCCTCCATGCCGGCCGAGTCGACCCTCCTTCGACGCGTCCGCCGACTCCTCTCCCTCTCCGCCGCCGGGGCCGCGTGCGCCGCGTTCGGGTTCGCCGGCGTCCTCCTCCCGCTCGGCGGCGCGGCGGCCGCATCGCCCGTCGCGGCGATCGCGTCGACCGAGCCGGCGGATGCGGCCGAGGGCGTGCGGCTGAGCGTCGCGCCCGCCGATGGCACCGCGATCGCGGCGGGTGAACCCGCAGACGTGGTGGTCGAGATCGTCAACCGCACGGATGGCGCGATCCGGGCGGGCACGCTGACGCTGGGCGTCGCCGCCGACACGCTCGACGACCGGGCCGCGGTGGATTCGTGGACGGCGCCCGACGGCGAGGACGAGGACTCGGCGGGCGCGACGGGTGACTCCGACGAAGTGGCGGAGCGGGCCACGGCCTCGCTCGCGGCCGGTGCCGCGACGACGCTCACCTTCACCGTCCCGGCCGAGGCGACCGACGCGACCGACCCGGTGATCGGCCTGGTGGCCGAGCTCGAGGTCGACGGGCAGCCGGTGTCGTCCGCGACGACGGTCGTGGCGAACTCGCGCGTGCCGGCCTCGGCGCCGGCCGGCCTGGCCCTCGCGTACCCGCTCACCGTGCCCTCGCAGTCGACGGGGTTGATCCCCGCGGACCGTCTCGAGTCGTGGACCGGCCCGACGGGGCTGCTCACGCGCCAGCTGGAGGCGGTCGCCGGCACGTCCGTCGCCGTCGGCATCGATCCCCGGATCCCCGCCTCGATCCGCGTGCTCGGCAACTCCGCCCCGGAGAGCGCCGTCGCCTGGCTCGGCGAGCTCGCGCTCATGCCGAACGAGGTATTCCCCCTCGCGTACGCCGACGCCGACCTCGCCGCTCAGGTCCAGGCGGGTCTGGACGAGCCGCTCGAGCCGCTCGGGTTCGGCGACGCCGTCGACCCGGCGGACTTCACGGGCGAGCCCGGGGACGAGGCGGAGGCGACCGCGGCACCGGGCGAGATCCCCGGCACGTCCGACCTGCTCGACTGGGACTTCACGCGCACCGACATCGCGTGGCCCGCCGACGACACCATCGCGACCGGCGACCTCGACCGGTTGGCGGCGGCCGGCCTGACGACGGCGATCCTCTCCGCCGGCAACGTCGAGGCGGTCGGCGACGCCGTGAACGCCCGCGCGACGATCGACGATCGCGCCGCGGTGGTCGCCGACGCCCGCATCACCGACGCCCTGCGTGCGGCAGCTTCCGCGACATCCGACACCGCCTGGCGCAGCGCGACCGCGCGGCTGCTCGCCGAGCTCGCCCTCGTGGGGGAGGACGACGCGGTCACGCTCCTCGGCACGTTCGCCCGATCGGCGGGCCTCGACGCGGATCGTGTCGCGGCCACGCTCTCGGCGCTCTCGGGCGGACAGTGGGCGCGACCCGCGACGCTCGCCGAGGTCGTCGGCGCGCCGCCCGAGACGCGCGTGCTGGTCTCGACACCCGAGGACGCCCAGCGGATCGACAACGTCGAGCGCCTGCTGCAGGCGGAGCGGTCCGTCGACGAGTTCTCCGACGTGCTCGCCGATCCCACCGTGCTCACCGGGCCGACGCGACGCGACCTCCTGGCGCTGCTCGACGTCGGATGGCTCGACGAGCCGGACGCCTGGACCGAGGCCGTCGGCGAATGGCTCGTCGACCGTCGGGCCGTCACGAACACGGTCTCCATCGTTCCGAGCAGCAGCGTGCTGGTGGTCGCCACCGAGACCGGCATCCCGATCACCGTCGAGAACGACCTGCCGTACCCGGTCGAGGTCGTGGTCGAGGTCGCGCCGTCGAACGGCCGGCTCATCGTCGAGGACTCCGTCGAGGCCACCGTCGAGGCCGAGAGCCGCAGCACGGTGGGCGTTCCCGTCGCCGCCGGCGTCGGCAGCGGCGAGGTGACGCTCGTGGTGTCGCTCACGTCGCCCGACGGCACGCCCGTCGGCGCGAGCGTGCGCGTCCCGGCCAACGTGCAGGCCGACTGGGAGGGCGTGGGCGCGGCGGTCATCGCCGGCATCGTCGTGGTGGTGTTCGCGGTCGGCGTGCTCCGGGCGTTCCGGCGGCGGCGCCGCGAGCGGGCGCAGGCGGCGACGGCCGAGTCGACCGAGACGGTGACCGAGACCGAGCCCGAGCCCGAGCCCGAGCCATCCGCGCTATCCGAACCCGCCGAGCCATCCGAGCCCACCGAGCCCGCGCCATCCCAGCCGCGCGTGCCCCTGGAGGAACGACCGCATGAGTGACGACCGCATCGCCCGGGCGAGCCTGTTCCTCGCCTCGGGCACGATCGTCTCGCGCATCCTCGGGTTCCTGAAGGCGATCGTGCTCGCCGCGACCATCGGCGTCGTCGGCTCGGCCAGCGCCGACGCGTTCGCGGTGGCGAACGGCCTGCCGAACACGGTCTACGTGATCGTCGCGGGCGGCGTGCTGAGCGCGGTGCTCGTCCCGCAGATCGTGCGCGCGGCCGCGCACGAGGACGGCGGCAGCGCGTACATCAACAAGCTCGTGACGCTCGCGCTGGTGGTCATCGGCGCGGCGACGGTGCTCGCGACCGCACTCGCGCCGGTCCTCGCGTGGGTCTACGGCGGCGGCTTCCCCTCCGACACGCTCGCGCTCGCCACCGCCTTCGCATTCTGGTGCCTGCCGCAGATCTTCTTCTACGGCCTGTACACGCTGCTCGGCGAGGTGCTGAACGCCCGGCGCAGCTTCGGTCCGTTCACGTGGGTGCCGGTGCTCAACAACGTCGTCGCGCTCGCCGGCCTCGTCGCGTTCGGACTGCTCTTCGGGTTCGATCCCGACGGCACGCGCCCGGCCGGTGCGTGGACGCCGGGCATGATCGCGCTGCTCGCCGGCACCGCGACGCTCGGCATCGCCGCGCAGGCCCTCGTGCTGTTCTGGTTCTGGCGGCGCATCGGCCTGCGGTACCGGCCCGACTTCCAGTGGCGCGGCGTCGGGTTGCGCTCGGCGGGTCGAATGGCCGGATGGACGTTCGGGATGCTGCTGCTCACGACCTTCGCCGGGATCGTGCAGACCCGAGTCGTGAGCACCGCCTCCGAGCAGGGCGCCTCGGTCGCCGCGATCGAGAGCGCCTGGCTGGTCTTCATGCTGCCGCACTCGGTCATCACGGTGTCGATCGCGACCGCGTACTTCACGCGCATGAGCGAGCACGCGCGCGACGGCGCGCTGGACCGGGTGCGTGCCGACCTCTCGGGCGCGGTCCGCGGCGTCGGATTGATCCTCACGCTCGCGTCGGCCGTGCTCGTGGTGGTGGCCTACCCGTTCGCCGCGGTGTTCCAGCCCGGCAACCTCGCCAACACGTCGGCGCTCGGGAACGTGATCATCGCGTTCGCGATCGGCCTCGTCGGGTTCAGCGTGCTCTTCGTGGTCCAGCGCACGTTCTACGCGCTCGGCGACACGCGCACGCCGTTCCTCTTCACGCTGGTGCAGGTGATCGTCTTCACGGGCGCGGCGCTCACCTGCCTGCTGCTCCCTGTCGAGTGGATCGCGGTGGGCGTGGCGCTCGCGACGACGATCGCGGGGACCGTGCAGCTCGGCCTCGCGGTGGCGCTGCTCCGTCCGAAGCTCGGAACGCTCGACGGCCGCCGGGTCCTGGCGAGCCTCGGGCGCGACCTCCTCGCCGTGATCCTGCCGGTCGCCGCGGGTGTCGCGATCGTGTGGTCGCTGGGCGCGTTCCGCGACGGCGGCTTCGCGATCGCCGACCGCTGGAGCGCGATCGCCGTGATGGCGATCGTCGGCGTCGTCATGGCGACGCTCTACGGTGCCATCCTGTGGCTGCTCCACTCGCCCGAGCTGCGAGGCTTCGTCGCACCGGTGCTCGCGCGGCTGCGCCGCCGCTGAACCGCCGCCGAGCCGCAACTGAGCCGAGCGGATGGCGCGCGCGGGCGCGGTTCCGCGCACTCTGTGACCCGCCCGTGAGCGCCCGTCACCCGGAATAGGCGCCGCCTAGACTGTGTTCACCATGTCGTGGCATCCGTTGGCTAGGATGCCGCAGCTACGCAGGAGAACGACAGGAGCGGCTTTGCGCGACATCATCATCATCGGATCGGGGCCGGCCGGCTTCACCGCCGCCATCTACGCGGCCCGCGCCGACCTGAAGCCGATGCTCGTGGCGAGCTCCGTCGAGATCGGCGGCGAGCTCATGAACACGACGGAGGTCGAGAACTTCCCCGGCTTCCCCGAGGGCATCATGGGCCCCGACCTGATGGGCAAGATGCAGGCCCAGGCCGAGCGCTTCGGCACCGAGGTCGTTTACGACGACGTCGTCGAGCTCGAGCTCGACGGTCCTGTCAAGCGCATCAAGCTGGGCAACGGCGGCGAGCACGAGGCGAAGACGATCATCTTCGCGACCGGCTCGGCCTACCGCAAGCTCGGACTGCCCGAGGAGGAGCGACTCTCGGGCCACGGCCTGTCGTGGTGCGCCACGTGCGACGGATTCTTCTTCCGCGAGAAGACGATCGCGGTCGTCGGGGGCGGCGACTCGGCGATGGAGGAGGCGACGTTCCTCACGCGCTTCGCCGACAAGGTGTACGTCATCCACCGCCGCGACGAGCTCAAGGCGTCCAAGATCATGCAGCAGCGCGCGTTCGACAACCCGAAGATCGAGTTCATCTGGAACTCGGCGATCGACGCCATCCACGGCGACACCGCCGTGACCGGTGTCACGCTGCGCGACACCGTCACGGGCGACGTCCGCGGGCTCGACCTCGACGGGCTGTTCGTCGCGATCGGCAACGACCCGCGAACGCACCTCGTGCACGGCAAGCTCGACCTCACCCCCGAGGGCACGATCGCGGTCGAGGGTCGCTCGTCGCGCACCTCGGTCGTCGGCGTCTTCGCCGCGGGCGACGTCATCGACCCGACCTACCGCCAGGCCGTCACCGCGGCCGGCTCGGGCACCGTAGCAGCCCTCGACGCCGAGCACTACCTCGCCGCGCTCGAGGACGCCGGCTCGCCCGAGGAGGCCGAATCAGAGGCCGAGACGATCGACGAGGCCGTCGCCATCGACCGGCTCGCTGAGGTGGGCTGACGGCCTGCGCCGCCGTCGACGTCCGCCCACCGACATCCGCTTCACCGAGAAGGAGAAACCCATGACTGCACGCGCAGTGACCGAGGCCACCTGGGAGCAGGAGGTCCTCAACAACGACAAGGCCGTCCTCGTCGACTTCTGGGCCGAGTGGTGCGGCCCGTGTCGCGCGGTCAGCCCGATCCTCGACCAGATCGCGACCGAGCACTCCGACAAGCTCGACATCGTCAAGCTGAACGTCGACGAGAACCCGGGTCTCGCGATGAAGTACCAGATCACCGCGATCCCCGCGTTCAAGGTCTTCGAGAAGGGCGAGGTCGTCAAGACCGTCATCGGCGCCAAGCCGAAGCCCGCCCTCGAGGCCGACCTCGCCGCCTACATCGCGTAGTCGGCCGCCTCGCAACGCTTCGAGACCCGTCCGGCAGACGCCGGGCGGGTCTCTCGCGTATCCGGGGTCGGATGGCGCGTCGGCCCGTGATTCGCCGAGCGCGTGCAGATCCGACAGGTGCGAGCGGATCCGCGCTCGCGCTCGTCGGATCGGCACGCGTTCGGCGACCGAAGCGCCCCTGGCACCCCGCGTCATCCGCCTTCGGGCGATGACTAGCATGAGAACCCTGAGCAGAACGGATATCAGCAGTGACCTCTGACGGCGTCCCCCAGCGGACCGGCAACAACCTCGACCCCTGGTACGCGAACTACGCCGAGCGAGCCGCCGGTTTCGCCGCGTCCGAGGTGCGAGCCCTGTTCGCCGTCGCCTCGCGGCCCGAGGTGGTCTCGCTCGCGGGTGGGATGCCGTTCGTGTCGGCGCTGCCGCAGGAGCTCATCACGACGGCGTTCGAGCGGGTCATGCGCGAGCAGGGCCCCGTCGCACTGCAGTACGGCTCGGGGCAGGGCATCCCGTCGCTGCGCGAGCACATCCTCGACATCATGTCGCTCGAGGGCATCCGCGCGTCCGTCGACAACGTCGTGACCTCGACCGGCTCGCAGCAGGCGCTCGACTTCGTCGCGAAGCTGTTCCTCGACCCGGGCGACGTGGTGCTCGCCGAGGCGCCGTCGTACGTCGGCGCGATGGGCGTGTTCCGCTCGTACCAGGCGTCGGTCGTGCACGTCGCGATGGACGACGACGGCCTGATCCCCGAGGCGCTGCGGCAGACCATCGCGCACCTGCGCGGGCAGGGCCGACGGATCAAGTTCCTGTACACCATCCCGAACTTCCACAACCCGGCCGGCGTGACCCTCTCCGCCGCGCGGCGGCCCGAGATCCTCGAGATCTGCCGGTCGAATGAGATCCTCGTGCTCGAGGACAACCCGTACGGCCTGCTGCACTTCGACCAGCCGGCCCCCGATGCGCTGCGGTCGATGGACCCGGAGGGCGTGATCTACCTCGGCTCGTTCTCGAAGACGCTCGCGCCGGGTTTCCGGGTCGGCTGGGCGCTCGCGCCGCACGCGATCCGCGAGAAGCTCATCCTGGCTGCCGAGTCCGCGATCCTCTCGCCGTCGTCGTTCAGCCAGCTCGTGGTGTCGGAGTACCTCGCGCAGGCCGACTGGCGCGGCCAGATCGACGCGTTCCGC
>DASTQT010000320.1:0-8025 GCA_035761605.1 Agromyces sp.
GAGGAGGCGCCGACGCACACCGGGTTCCGGCTCGAGGCTCCCGACGGCCGCGCGGTCGAGACGCGCGTCCCGCTCATCGGCCACTTCATGGCCGCCAATGCGGCGCTCGCCATCGTCATGCTCGTCGAGGCCGGCCACGACCTCGACCTGATCGCGCACGCGGTCGCCGAGCACGGCATCGACGCCTACATCCCCGGCCGCGCCGAGCGGGTGTCGGGCGAGCGGGGTCCGGTCGTGTACATCGACTACGGCCACACGCCCGACGCGTTCCGGCAGACGCTCGAGGCCATCCGGCGCACGACCGACGGTCGCATCGTCATGGTGTTCGGCGCCGACGGCGACCGCGACACCACCAAGCGCGCCGACATGGGCGCCATCGCCGCGCGCGGTGCCGACGCGCTCGTGATCACGGACTTCCACCCGCGCTGGGAGGACCCGGCCGCGATCCGCGCGGCGCTCATCGCGGGTGCGCGGGCGGCCGTGCCCGATCGTGAGATCCACGAGATCGCGGACCCGCGCGCCGCGTTCCGTCAGGCGCTCGCGCTCGCGGGCGAGGGCGACGCGGTGCTCTACGCGGGGCCGGGTCACGAGGACTACCAGGAGGTCGCGGGCGTGAAGCATCCGTACTCGGCACGGGACGACGCCCGGCTGGCACTGCAGGAAGCGGGGTGGCTCGAATGATCGCGCTGACGTTGGCGGAGGTGGTGGCGGCGACCGCCGGGCGCCTCGAGCCGAGCGGAACCGACGCCACCGAGGCGACGATCGTCGACGGCCCCGTCACGACGGACTCGCGCGAGGTGGTCCCCGGCGGCGTGTTCGTGGCCAAGCGCGGCGAGTTCGACGACGGCCACCGCTTCGCGGCCGCCGCCGCCGAGCAGGGCGCGGCGCTCCTGATCGTCGAGCGGCCGCTCGAGCTCCCGGTGCCGCAGGTCGTCGTCGATGACTCCGTCGAGGCGCTCGGTGCACTGGCGACCGAGGTCGTGCGCCGCGTGCGCGCGCTCGGGCGATTGCGGATCGTGGGCGTGACCGGATCGAACGGCAAGACGACCACGAAGAACCTCCTGCGCACCGTGCTCGAGCAGGTCGGCCCGACGGTCGCGGCCCGGAAGAGCTACAACAACGAGGTGGGCGCGCCGACCACCATGCTCGAGCTCACCGAGGAGACGGAGTACCTCGTCGCCGAGATGGGTGCGTCGGGCGTCGGCGAGATCGCCCGGCTGGTTCGGATGGCCCGTCCCGACGTCGGCATCGTGCTGAAGGTCGGCCTCGCGCACGCCGGCGAGTTCGGCGGCATCGAGAAGACCGTGCAGGCCAAGTCCGAG
Source organism: Agromyces sp. (assembly GCA_035761605.1). Taxonomy (GTDB): domain Bacteria; phylum Actinomycetota; class Actinomycetes; order Actinomycetales; family Microbacteriaceae; genus Agromyces. The sequence continues at coordinate 1,323 of DASTQT010000320.1, forward strand.
ATGGTCACCGACCTGCTGTCGACGGATGTCGCGGTGCTGAACGCCGACGATCCGCGCGTGGTGCCGATGGCGGGCCTCACGGCGGCGCGCGTGGTCTGGTTCGGGCTCGGCGAGCGCGCCGACGTGCGCGCGACCGACGTCGTGGTGCACGCGCGCGGCACCGAGTTCACGGTGACGGTGCCGGGCGGCGAGTCGGCTCACGTCCGCTTCTCGGTGCTCGGCGAGCACCATGTCATGAACGCCCTCGCCGCGATCGCCGCGGCGCGCGAGCTCGGGGTGCCGCTCGCGACGATCGTCGCGGCGCTCGAGCGCGTGACGCTCGCCGAGCAGTGGCGCATGCAGGTCATGGGCGGGCGCCACGACATCACGGTGATCAACGACGCGTACAACGCGAGCCCCGATTCCGTCCAGGCCGCGCTCAAGACGCTCGCCCAGGTCAAGCGACCCGAGGGCCGCACGATCGCGGTGCTCGGCGAGATGAGCGAGCTCGGCGAGTTCTCGGGCGAGGAGCACGACCGCATCGGCCTGCTCGCCGTTCGGCTCGGCGTCTCGCAGCTCGTCGTCGTGGGGGAGGGCGCCCGGCGCCTGCACATCACGGCGATCAACGAGGGATCGTGGGACGGCGAGTCCGCCTACGTCGAGACCGCCGACGAGGCGTTCGACCTCGTGACGTCGATGGTCCACCCCGGGGACACCGTGCTCGTGAAATCGTCGAACTCGGCGGGCCTCCGCCACCTCGGCGACCGACTGGGAGAATGGTTCGCGTGAGAGCACTTCTGACCGCCGGAGCGTTGTCGCTCTCCTTCACGCTCTTCCTGACGCCGCTGTTCATCCGGCTGTTCACGAGGCTCGGGTGGGGCCAGTTCATCCGCGACGACGGCCCGAAGACCCACCACGTCAAGCGCGGCACGCCCACGATGGGCGGCATCATCTTCATCCTGGGCACGTTGTTCGGGTACTTCGCGGCGACGCTGCTCATCGGCGACGGGCCGACGGCGTCGGGCCTGCTGGTGCTGTTCATGATGGTGGGCCTCGGCCTCGTGGGCTTCCTCGACGACTTCCTGAAGACGCGCAAGAAGCAGAGCCTCGGCCTCGGCGGGTGGGCGAAGATCGCCGGCCAGACGATCGTGGCCGCGGCGTTCGCACTGCTGGCGCTGCAGTTCCCCAACGAAGAGGGCGCCACGCCCGCGTCGACGAAGATCTCGTTCATCCGCGACCTGCCGCTCGATTTCATGGTGCTCGGCACGGTCGTCGGCATCATCGCGTACGTCGTGTGGATCGTGCTCATCACCGCCGCCGCGTCGAACGGCGTCAACGTCACGGACGGACTCGACGGCCTGGCCTCGGGTGCGTCGATCCTCGCGATCGGGTCGTTCATCATCATCGGCTTCTGGCAGTTCAACCAGTCGCGCTTCAGCGAGAACCTCAATCCCGACGACCTGTACCGCAGCTACGACGTCCGCGATCCTCTCGACCTGGCGATCGTGGCGACCGCGATCGTCGGCGCCGTCGTCGGCTTCCTCTGGTGGAACACGAACCCGGCGCACATCTACATGGGCGACACGGGCTCCCTGGCGCTCGGCGGCGCCCTCGCGGCGCTCGCGGTCACGAGCCAGACCGAGCTGCTCCTGCTGCTGCTCGGCGGCCTGTTCGTGATCGAGGCCGGCTCGGTGATCCTGCAGCGTGCGTACTTCAAGGCCTCGGGCGGCAAGCGCATCTTCCTGATGAGCCCGATCCACCACCACTTCGAGCTGAAGGGCTGGGCCGAGGTCACGATCGTGGTCCGGTTCTGGATCATCGCCGGTCTGTTCGTCGCGGCCGGCGTGGGCGCGTTCTACTTCGAATGGCTGCAGAGTTGACGGATGCCGCAGCGCGCGCCGCGCGCCTCGACGGGCTCACGAGCTGGCATGCCGACGGATGGCGCGGCCTCCGGGTCGCGGTGCTCGGCCTCGGAGTGACGGGGTTCGCCGTGGCCGACACGCTCGCGGAGCTCGGCTCCGCGGTGACCGTGTTCGCGCGCGATCCCGACGAGGAGCGTGCGCGGATCCTCGACGTGCTCGGGGTGGGCTTCGCCGTGCACCCGCTCGACGTCGTGCCCGATGAGCTCGCGACATCCGACCCCGAGCTCATCGTCGTGTCGCCCGGGTTCCGGCCCGACCATCCCGTGCTCGCCTGGGCCGCCGAGCGCGGGATCGCCGTGTGGGGCGACATCGAGCTGGCGTGGCGGGTGCGCGACAAGGTGCGGGCATCCGAGTGGATGCTCGTCACGGGCACGAACGGCAAGACGACCACGGTGCAGCTCGCCGCCACGCTGATCGCCGCGCACGGCGTGCGGGTGGCGCCGTGCGGCAACATCGGCGTGCCCGTGCTCGACGCGGTCCGCGACCCGCTCGGCTACGACGTGCTCGTGGTCGAGCTGTCGAGCTTCCAGCTGCATCACCTGCCGACCTCGGGTCCCGGGGCGATCCACCCGTTCTCGAGCGTGTGCCTGAACCTCGCGGACGACCACCTCGACTGGCACGGTTCGCCCGAGGCGTACCGCGACGCGAAGGCCAAGGTCTACGCGAACGCGAAGGTGGCGTGCGTCTACAACCGCGCCGACGAGGCGACCCGCGCCATGGTCGAGGACGCCGAGGTCGAGGAGGGCGCCCGCGCGATCGGCTTCGGACTGGACACGCCCGGCCCGAGCGACTTCGGCGTCGTCGACGGCATCCTCTGCGACCGCGCGTTCCTCGAGGAGCGGCAGACCGCCGCGCTCGAGATCACGACGCTCGACGAGCTCGAGCCGAATGGCCTCGCGGTGCCGCACATCGTGGCGAACATCCTCGCGGCCTCGGCGCTCGCCCGCTCGTACGACGTGCCCGTCGGCGTGATCCACGACGCGCTCGCGACCTTCCGCCTCGACGCGCACCGGATCGAGACCGTGGCAGTGGCCGGCGGCATCCGCTGGATCGACGACTCGAAGGCGACCAACCCGCACGCGGCCGAGGCGTCGCTGCGCGCGTTCGGCCGCGTCGTCTGGATCGTCGGCGGCCTGCTCAAGGGCGTCGACGCCGATGCGCTCGTCGCCCGGCACGTCGCCCGGCTCCGCGCGGCGATCGTCATCGGCCGCGATCGCGCGGCGCTCGTCGAGGCGTTCCGCCGACACGCGCCGGCCCTGCCCCTCCTCGAGGTGGTCACGGATGACACTGAGAGCGTGATGCCCGACGCGGTCGCCCTGGCGGCCTCCGTCGCGGAGGACGGCGACACCGTGCTCCTCGCGCCCGCGGCGGCTTCCATGGACCAGTTCGCGGACTACGCCGACCGCGGCCGGCGATTCCACGACGCCGTCCGCGACCGGCTCGGAGGGGAGGCGCATGACCAGCCCGCCTCGGACGAGCCGCCCGCCGAAGATCGCTGAGCCGTCGGGCCTGGCCGCCCGCATCCGGCTCGGCGCGTTCCGGCCCGAGTCGAAGGACTACTTCCTCCTGCTCGGCACGACGGTCTTCCTCGTGCTGCTCGGGCTCATCATGGTGCTCTCGTCGTCGATCGTGGAGTCCGGGCTCGAGAACGACGGCGACTTCACCTCGCGTGCGGTGCAGCAGGCGACCTACGCCCTGGTCGGGGTACCCGTGATGCTGCTGGCCGGGCGCATGCCCGAGGGCTTCTGGATGCGCATCGCGTGGGTCGTGCTCGGCGTCGCGTGCGTGCTGCAGTTGCTCGTCGTCGCCACGCCCCTCGGCGTCGAGGTCGGCGGCAACACGAACTGGCTCCGACTCGGAGCCATCCAGTTCCAGCCGTCCGAGCTCATCAAGGTCGCGCTCGTGCTGTGGCTCGGCCTCATCGTCACGAAGAAGCAGGATCACCTGCACGAGTTCGGACAGGGGATCATGCCGATCCTGCTCGTCGGCGGCGGCGCGATCGGGTTGGTGCTGCTCGGCGGCGACCTCGGCACGGTCATGGTCATGGCGGCCATGCTGCTCGGCACGCTCTTCCTCATCGGCGTGCGGCTGCGGCTGCTGGTCATCCCGCTCGTCGTCGGCGCGATCGCGTTCTGGCTGGTCGCGATCTCGAGCGAGAACCGGATGCGACGGATCACCGCGTTCCTGCAGGAGCACTGCACGCGCTACGACACGGCCGACTGCTGGCAGATCCAGCACGGCACGTTCGCGCTCGCGAACGGCGGGATCTTCGGAGTGGGACTCGGCAACTCGGCGGCGAAGTGGTCGTGGCTGCCGGCGGCCGACAACGACTTCATCTTCGCGATCATCGGCGAGGAGCTCGGGCTCATCGGGGCGATCGTCGTGATCGGCCTGTTCGTGGTGCTCGCGGTCGCGCTGGCGCGCGTGCTCCGAACCGCCTCGACGCCGTTCGGCAGGACGGTCTCCGCTGCGGTGCTCGTGTGGGTCGTCGGCCAGGCGTGTGTCAATATCGGTGTCGTGCTCGGCGTCTTCCCCGTCCTCGGCGTTCCGCTGCCGCTCGTCTCCGCGGGCGGCACCGCGCTCCTGACCACCCTGTTCGCGATCGGCGTCGTCCTCTCGGTCGCTCGCGACCCCGAGGCTCCCGCACGCGCCGCGGCGCGCACGGAGCAGCGACGCGCGGCACGGGCGGCTCGCACGCGATGACGACCTACCTGCTCGCCGGCGGAGGCACCGCCGGCCACGTGAATCCGCTGCTCGCCGTCGCGGACCGGCTCCGCGAGCGCGACCCGCAGGCACAGGTGCTCGTCCTGGGCACCGCCGAGGGGCTCGAGGCGCGACTCGTGCCGGCCCGCGGCTACGAGTTGCTCACGATAGAGAAGGTGCCCGTCCCGCGCCGGCCGAACGGTGCGGCGCTGCGCGTCCCCTCGCGGTTCCGGCGGTCGATCGCCGAGGTCGCCGCGATGATCGCCGAGCGCGGGGTCGATGCGGTCGTGGGCTTCGGCGGGTACGTCGCGACGCCCGCGTACCTCGCAGCGCGACGTGCGGGCGTCCCGGTCGTCATCCACGAGGCGAACGCGCGTCCCGGCCTGGCCAACCGGCTCGGTGCCCGCTTCGCCGCGCGCGTGGGCGTGGCGTTCCGCGGCACCCCGCTCCCGCGGGCCGAGTTCGTCGGCATGCCGCTCCGCCGCGAGATCGAGGCCCTCGACCGGGCCGCGCGTCGCGCCGAGGCGGCGGCGATGTTCGGGCTCGACCCGGCACGCCCCGTGCTGCTCGCGACCGGCGGATCCCTCGGCGCGCGGCGCATCAACCGCACCATGGTCGAAAGCGCCGCCGTGCTGGTCGCGACCGGTTGGCAGGTGCTCCACGTCACGGGCGCGAAGTCCGACGTCTCGGATCCGGGCCTGCCCGACTACCGAATGGTGGAGTACGCCGACCGCATGGACCTCGCGCTCGCGATCGCCGATGCGGCGGTCTCGCGCGCCGGCGCGGCCACGGTCAGCGAGCTGTCGGCGCTCGGCATCCCCGCCGTCTACGTGCCGTACCCCGTCGGCAACGGCGAGCAGCGCTTCAACGCGGCCGACGTCGTCGCCGCCGGCGGCGGCATCCTCGTCGACGACGCCGCGTTCCTGCCCGAATGGGTGGATCGCGAGCTCGTGCCCCTGCTCGCGGACCGCGACCGCCTCGCCGCGATGGCGCAGGCCGCGGCATCCGTCGGCGCCCTCGACGGGACCGACCGCACGGTCGCGCTGATCGACGCCGCGCTGCGCCCCGACGGCGGCGCTCCTCGCGCGGGCGCGTAACGTTGAACCCACCGAACACCCGACCAGGAAGCTCAGCGACACCGTGACGATCAAGCCCGACCTCTCCACCCCGATCCCCGCCGACCTCGGCGCCGTGCACTTCGTCGGCATCGGGGGATCGGGCATGAGCGGGATCGCACGGCTCGTGCTCGGTGCGGGCCACCGTGTCACCGGCTCCGACGTCCGCGAGTCCGACAACATCGCGACGCTCCGCGCACTCGGCGCGACGATCGCGATCGGGCACGCCGCCGAGAACCTGCCCGAGGACGTCGACACGGTCGTCGTCACGGGTGCGCTCTGGCAGGACAACCCCGAGTACCGGCTGGCGCTCTCCCGCGGCATCCCGGTGCTGCACCGCTCGCAGGCGCTCGCCTCGGTGATCGCCGGCCAGCGGCTCGTGTCCGTCGCCGGCGCGCACGGCAAGACGACCTCGACGGGCATGATCATCACCGGCCTGCTCGCGCTGGGGGAGGACCCGAGCTTCGTCAACGGCGGCGTCATCGAAGAGCTCGGCGTCAGCTCCGCGTCGGGTTCCGGCGAGCTGTTCGTCGTCGAGGCCGACGAGTCGGACGGCTCGTTCCTGCTGTACGACACCTCCGTCGCGCTCATCACGAACGTCGACCCCGACCACCTCGATCACTACGGCTCGCTCGAGGCCTTCGAGCAGGCCTTCGTCGACTTCGCCGACCGCGCGCGCGAGCTCGTCGTGATCTCCTCCGACGACGCCGGCGCGACGCGCGTGCGCGAGCGGCTCACGCACGCGCGCGTCATGACGTTCGGCGAGGACGCGGATGCCACGGTGCGCGTGCACTCCATCCGGACCGAGGGTCCCGTGGCGTTCTCCATCACGTACGCCGGGCGCGAGTACGGCGCGCAGCTGCGCATCCCCGGCCGGCACAACGCGATCAACGCCGCCGGCGCGTTCGCGGTGCTCGTCGGGCTGGGCTTCGACCCGCAGCGCTCACTCGACGGCATCGCCCGCTTCGCGGGCACGGGCCGGCG
>DASTQT010000321.1:0-4375 GCA_035761605.1 Agromyces sp.
ACGGCGCCCGCACGGACGAGCTGGTCCTCGACGCCGAGTCGCGCGAGCCGGTCGGCGAGGTAGCCGACGGCCTCGTCGTTCGTGAAGTCGGTCTGCGCGACCCACCGCTCCGGCTTGGCGCCGAGGACGCGGTAGATCGTGCCGTAGCTGCCGCCCTCGGGCTTCACCACGAACCCCGCGTCGTGCACGGGCTTCGGGCGCAGCACGATCCGCGGCGCGGCCGGCGCGTGCGCGGCATCCGCCCGGGCGCGGTCGACGGACTCGCCGAGCGCGAAGCCGAGCTGCCGGAGTCCCTCGTGGCTGACCGTGGAGATCTCGAACACCCGGTAGCCGCGCGACTCGAGCTCGGGGCGGACGAACTCGGCGAGCTCGCGCGCCTCGGGCACGTCGACCTTGTTGAGCGCGACGAGCTGCGGGCGCTCGAGCAGCGGCACCTGCCCCTCGGGCACCTCGTAGGCGGCGAGCTCGGCGAGGATGACGTCGAGGTCGGTGATCGGGTCGCGGCCGGGTTCGAGTGTCGCGCAGTCGAGCACGTGCAGCAGCGCCGAGCAGCGCTCGACGTGGCGCAGGAACTCGAGCCCGAGGCCCTTGCCCTCGCTCGCACCCTCGATGAGGCCGGGCACGTCGGCCACGGTGAAGCGGTGGTCGCCAGCCTCCACGACCCCGAGGTTCGGGTGAAGGGTCGTGAACGGGTAGTCGGCGATCTTCGGCCGTGCCGCGGACATCGCGGCGATGAGGCTGGACTTGCCGGCCGACGGGAAGCCGACGAGCGCGACATCCGCGATGGTCTTCAGCTCGAGCGAGACCTCGCCCTCGAAGCCCGGCGTGCCGAGCAGCGCGAAGCCGGGGGCCTTGCGCTTCTGCGATGCGAGCGCGGCGTTGCCGAGCCCGCCCTGGCCGCCGGGGGCGACGACGAAGCGCATGCCCGGCTCGGCGAGGTCGGCGAGTTCGACGCCGTCGGCGTCCTTGACGACGGTGCCGACGGGCACGGGAAGCTCCAGGTCTTCGCCCATCGCGCCGGAGCGGTTGTCGCCCATGCCGGGCTGGCCGTTCTCGGACGCACGGTGCGGACGGCCGTGGTACGAGAGGAGGGTCGTGACCTGCGGGTCGGCGACGAGCACGATGTCGCCGCCGTCGCCGCCGTTGCCGCCGTCGGGGCCGGCGAGCGGCTTGAACTTCTCGCGGCGCACCGAGACGCACCCGTTGCCGCCGTGGCCGGCACGGACGAACAGTCGCACCTGATCGACGAAGCTCACCATGGCCGCGTCACCTCTCTCTGGAAACACGTGAGGGCGAGCCGAAGCCCGCCCTCACGAAAACGACCGACGACTACGCGTCGACCGCGACGATGTTCACGACCTTGCGGCCGCCCTTGTTGCCGAACTGGACCGCGCCGGCCTCGAGGGCGAACAGCGTGTCGTCGCCGCCACGACCCACACCCGCACCGGGGTGGAAGTGCGTGCCGCGCTGGCGGACGAGGATCTCGCCCGCCGAGACGACCTGGCCACCGAAGCGCTTCACGCCGAGGCGCTGAGCGTTCGAGTCACGACCGTTGCGAGTGGAGCTCGCACCCTTCTTGTGTGCCATTGTCCCTGTCTCCTCTGGCCGTTACTTGATGCCGGTGATCTTGACGCGCGTGAGCTCCTGACGGTGGCCCTGGCGCTTCTTGTAGCCGGTCTTGTTCTTGAACTTCTGGATCACGATCTTCGGGCCGCGGAGGTCGTTCAGGACCTCGGCCGTGACCGTGACCTTGGCGAGCGACTTCGCGTCGGAGGTGATCTTGTCGCCGTCGACGAGGAGGACGGGCGTGAGCTGGACGTTGCCGTCCTTGTCGGCCTTGATCCGGTCCATCGTCACGATGGTGCCGACCTCGACCTTCTCCTGCCGGCCGCCGGCGCGCACTACTGCGTAAACCACTTCTCGTACCTATCTCCAGGGAGTCATCACGACTCCGCCTAACTGATGGGATGTCACTGCGCGGATGACCCCAGCGGGAAGGAGAGGGTCGTCACTGCCAGAAAACTGTGCGTGCCCACCGGGATAAGCGGCGGCACCAACGGTCGAGTTTACCGGATGGCGCAGGGGCGGTCAAACGGAGGCCGCCCCGCGTGTCACGCGGCCGGTCGCCCGGGTGCCGCGACTCCCGGGCGTACACTCGGCGCCATGGCCGTGCTCATCGACCCGCCGCTCTGGCCCAAGCATGGAACCGTGTGGTCGCACCTGGTCAGCGACAGCTCGATCGAGGAGCTCACGGCCTTCGCCGAGCGCGCCGGGATCCCCCGCCGCGGGTTCGACCTCGACCACTACGACGTGCCCGCGGAGCGGTACGACGAACTCGTCGCGGCCGGCGCGGAGCCCGTGCCGCCGCGGGAGCTCGTGCGCCGGCTCGCCGCGAGCGGCCTCCGGGTCACGCCGCGCGAGCGCCGATCACTCGGCGCCTGACTCCGGCGTGCCGTCGGCCCGCGTGATCACGGGCGGGGAACCGGCGGGGCTCAGCGCCGCGGTCGACACGCGACGGCCGCGCGAACGCGCGCGCCCCTCTCCGGCCGCCTTCGGCGCCGGAAGCGCGTCCAGCACGGAGTCGAGCAGCGTCTCGGCCTCCGCGACCCGGACGGGACGCTCGCGGCGCGTCGGGGGCTCCGGCAGCTCGATGATCGGCGCAGGTCGCTCGGCCGGCGCCGACTCGGGCGCACGCCCGGTCGGTGCCTGCGCCGGTGCCACGACCTCGCGCTCGGGTGCAGCCTCGCGCTCGGGGGCGGCCTCGGATGCGGACTCCGCACCCTGCGTGCGCTCGGCTGCGCCGCCGCCGGAACCGCGGGACGCACGACGGCGACCGCGACGGCGGCCGCTCGACGACTCGGACGCCTCGCCGGCCGCAGCCGGGGCTGCTTCGGCGGGTGCCTCGGATGCGACGGGCTGCGCCTGGGCGGCCGGAGCGGACGGCGCCTTGTGCTCGCCGTGTGCCACGGTGGAGGCCGCGATCTGCGCGAGCGCGTGCTTGACGTCTTCGGTGATGGCGTGCGTGCCCTGGTGCGCCTTGTCGTTCGCGGGCGGGGACGAGGGGGCACCGCCGTTGCCGCCGCCGCGGTTGCGGCGCCGCTCGACCTGCTGCTGCGGTGCGCGGTGCTTGGCGATCGGTTCGTGGTGCACGATGATGCCGCGACCGGCGCACACCTCGCACGGCTCGCTGAACGACTCGAGGAGCCCGAGGCCGAGCTTCTTACGGGTCATCTGCACGAGGCCGAGGCTCGTGACCTCGGCGACCTGGTGCTTCGTGCGGTCGCGCGAGAGGCACTCGACGAGGCGTCGCAGCACGAGGTCGCGGTTGGACTCGAGCACCATGTCGATGAAGTCGACGACGATGATGCCGCCGATGTCGCGCAGGCGCAGCTGGCGGACGATCTCCTCGGCCGACTCGAGGTTGTTCTTGGTGACGGTCTCCTCGAGGTTGCCGCCGGAGCCGACGAACTTGCCCGTGTTGACGTCGATCACCGTCATCGCCTCGGTGCGGTCGATGATGAGCGAGCCGCCGGACGGCAGCCACACCTTGCGCTCGAGGGCCTTCTCGATCTGCTCGGTGATGCGGAACTCGTCGAACGCGTCGCGCTCGCCGGCGTACGCCTCGACGCGCTCGAGCAGGTCGGGTGCGACCTGGCCGAGGTACTTCTCGATCGTGCGGCGTGCGTCGTCGCCCGCGATGATCATCTTCTGGAAGTCCTCGTTGAAGACGTCGCGGACGATCTTGATCAGCAGGTCGGGCTCGGAGTGCAGGAGCGCCGGCGCCTGGGCCTTCTCGATCGTGGTCGAGATGTCGGCCCACTGGCTGATCAGCCGGTTCACGTCGCGAGTGAGCTGCTCCTCGGTGGCGCCCTCGGCCGCGGTGCGCACGATGACGCCCTGGTTCTCGGGGAGCACCTCCTTGAGGATCTTCTTCAGGCGCGCGCGCTCGGTGTCGGGGAGCTTGCGGCTGATGCCGTTCATCGAGCCGTTGGGCACGTACACGAGGTAGCGGCCCGGCAGCGAGATCTGGCTGGTCAGGCGCGCGCCCTTGTGGCCGATCGGGTCCTTCGTGACCTGGACGAGCACGCGGTCGCCGGGCTTGAGCGCGAGCTCGATGCGACGCGGCTGGTTCTTCTCGCCGTTCTCGGCGGCGGCATCCCAGTCGACCTCGCCGGAGTACAGCACGGCGTTGCGGCCGCGGCCGATGTCGACGAACGCCGCCTCCATGCTGGGCAGCACGTTCTGCACGCGCCCGAGGTAGACGTTGCCGATGAGCGAGGCGTCCTGGCTGCGAGCGACGTAGTGCTCGACGAGCACGTTGTCTTCGAGCACCGCGATCTGGATGCGCCCGTTGCGGGAGCGCACGATCATGACA
>DASTQT010000322.1:0-6856 GCA_035761605.1 Agromyces sp.
CGCCCGCCGCGACCGCGGTCGCGGCGGCGCCGGTCGCCTCCAGCGTCCCAGCCGAGGTGACGGTACTCGACGGCGACACCGTGAGCACGATCGCGGCGCGCTACGGCCTGTCGACGGCGGAGGTGCTCGCCGAGAACGGGCTGAGCTGGTCGAGCCTGATCTTCCCCGGCCAGCGGATCGCTCTGCCGGGCGGCGCCGCCGCCGCGTCGACCGCGCCGCCCGTGTCGCGACCCGAGATCGCACGTCACGTCGTCGCAACGGGCGACACCGTGAGCGGCATCGCCGCGGCGCACGGCCTCGACGTCGACGTGGTGCTCAGCGCGAACGGCCTGAGCCGCGCGAGCCTGATCTTCCCCGGCCAGGCGATCGTGCTGCCGGCGACGGATGGCGCTGCCGCCGACTCGCCGACGACCGCGCCGCCCGCGGCCGGCCCCGCGCCGAGCCCACCGGAGCCCCTCGCGGCGACGGCCGTCGTGATGCTCGACGTCGCGCTGGACGACGAGATGCGGGCGAACGCGCGCATCGTGATCGACGTCGGCCGCGCACTCGGCGTACCCGGCCGAGGCATCGTCATCGCGCTCGCGGCCGCCGCCCAGGAGTCCGGCCTGCGCAACCTCGACCATGGCGACGAGGACTCCCTCGGCCTGTTCCAGCAGCGACCGAGCCAGGGCTGGGGCGCGCCCGACCAGGTGCTCGACCCGGTCCGCGCCGCCGCCGCGTTCTACGGCGGTCCCACCTCACCCACGGTCGGAACGGCGCCCGGGCTCCTCGACGTCGACGGCTGGGACTCGATGCCGCTCGCCGAGGCCGCGCAGGCCGTGCAGCACAGCGCCCATCCGGGCCACTACGCCAAGTGGGAGGCGTCGGCCGAGCGGTGGTTCGCCGAGCTCGGGTGACGCCCGTTCCGCGGCATCCGTTCGTCACGATGGCGTTGCGATCCGCACGCGCCCGGCGTTTGTTCATCTAGCGGCATACGTGCCTTCGTAAACTCGTACGGTGACCACCGCGCCCGCCGACCCGATGATCGGCCGTCTCGTCGACGGCCGCTATCAGGTGCGCTCGCGGATCGCGCGCGGCGGCATGGCCACCGTCTACCTCGCCACCGACCTGCGTCTCGAGCGGCGCGTGGCGATCAAGGTCATGCACGGCCACCTCGCCGACGACAACACGTTCAAGACGCGCTTCGTGCAGGAGGCGCGGTCCGCCGCGCGACTCGCGCACCCGAACGTGGTCAACGTGTTCGACCAGGGACAGGACGCCGACATGGCGTACCTCGTCATGGAGTACCTGCCCGGCATCACGCTGCGCGACCTCCTGAAGGACTACAAGCGCCTCACGCCCGAGCAGACCATCGACATCCTCGACGCGGTGCTCTCCGGGCTCGCCGCGGCCCACAAGGCCGGCATCGTCCACCGCGACCTCAAGCCCGAGAACGTGCTGCTCGCCGACGACGGCCGCATCAAGCTCGGCGACTTCGGCCTCGCACGCGCCGCGAGCGCCAACACCGCGACCGGGCAGGCGCTGCTCGGCACGATCGCCTACCTCTCCCCCGAGCTCGTGACGCGCGGCGTCGCCGATGCCCGGAGCGACATCTACGCCCTCGGCATCATGACGTACGAGATGCTCACGGGCGAGCAGCCCTACGTGGGCGAGGCGCCCATGCAGATCGCGTACCAGCACGCCAACGAGTCGGTCCCGGCGCCGAGCACCCGCAATCCAGCCGTGCCGCACGAACTCGACGAGCTGGTGCTGTGGGCGACCTCGCGCGACCCCGACGCGCGCCCGGCCGACGCGCGCATCATGCTCGAGCGCCTCCGCGAGGTCGAGCCGGGCCTCCGGTCCTCGCAACCCCGGGCGTCCGCGGGCGACACCATGGTGATCGGCGCCCTCACCGGCGCACCGACCGCCGAGACCCGCGTGCTCTCGCCCGTGGGCCGCCCGGCCGTCGCACCGGCGACCGCGACCGGCGAGGTCGGGGCCGATGGCGACGCCGCGACCCTCACGGATGCCGCGAACGGGCGGCGCCGCCGCGGGTACTGGATCCTCGCGCTCATCCTGCTGGTGACCGGCCTCGCCGCCGGGACCGGATGGTACTTCGGCGCCGGACCCGGATCGCTGGCGACGGTGCCCGACACCACGGGGCTGCTCCCCGACACCGCCACGCAGGTCCTCCAGGATGCGGGGTTCCAGGTCGAGCCGGCCGAGCGCCACGACCCCGAGGTCCCCACCGGGCAGGTCTCGGGGACCGATCCCGAGAACGGTGCGCTCACGCGGCGCGGCTCGACCGTGCAGCTCTTCGTCTCGCTGGGGCCGCAGATGCTCGACGTCCCGCAGGTGGTCGGGATGCCCGAAGCCGACGCCCGCAGCGCCCTCGAGGCGTTCACGGTGGCCGACGATGCGGTCGATCAGTACTCGGGCGACGTCGAGTCCGGCGCGGTGATCGGGGTGCTCGACGCCTCCGGAGCGCCCGTTGCTGCGACCTACCCCGAGCGCGGCGGGCTGACGCTCGTCGTCTCCGTCGGCCCGGTGCCGCCGGTCGAGGGCCTCGCGGTCGGCGAGGCGCAGGCGCGTCTCGAACAGGCGGGCCTGACGGTCGAGCTCGCCGAGCCGCAGTTCAGCAGCGACGTGCCCGTCGACGTCGTCATCACGGCCGACTGGCTCGACGACCCCATGAACCCGGGGGATGTCGTGCGCCTGACGGCGTCGAAGGGCCCCGAGCTCCTCGAGGTGCCGAACGTGATCACCGGCCAGACGATCGCCGAGGCGCGCGAGCAGCTCGAAGCGGCCGGCTTCACGGTGGCGTCGAACGTGCCGAACTTCCTCGAGGCCGCGGTCGTCGCGTCGGTCCAGAGTCCCGCTGCCGGCGAGCAGGTCGAGCGCGGCACCGAGGTGACGGTCAACTTCCAGCCCTGACGCGGTGCGGGCGGCCGCGGCATCCGTCGACGCCACGACCGCCCGCACCGGCGGATCCCCCGGTCAGCGCACGGCGAGCTCCTCGGCCACCAGGAACGCCAGCTCGAGCGACTGCATGTGGTTCAGGCGCGGGTCGCACAGCGACTCGTACCGCGTGGCGAGGGTCTCCTCGTCGATGTGCTCGGAACCGCCCATGCACTCGGTCACGTCGTCGCCGGTCAGCTCGACGTGGATGCCGCCCGGGTGGGTGCCCGCGGCGCGGTGCGCCTCGAAGAAGCCCCGGACCTCGTCGACGACGTCGTCGAAGCGACGCGTCTTGTAGCCCGTGGGCGTCGTGATGCCGTTGCCGTGCATGGGGTCGGTGACCCACAGCGGGTGCGCGTCGGACGCCTTGATCGCCTCGAGCAGGGGCGGCAACGCGTCGCGGATCCTGCCCGCGCCCATGCGCGTGATGAATGTGAGACGGCCCGGCTCGCGGTTCGGGTCGAGCTTCTCGACGAGCTCGAGCATGACCTCGGGGGTCGTGGTCGGACCGAGCTTCACGCCGATGGGGTTGCGCACACGCGCGAGGAAGTCGACGTGCGCGCCGTCGAGCTCGCGGGTGCGCTCGCCGATCCAGATGAAGTGCGCCGACGTGTTGTACGGCGTGCCCGTGCGCGAGTCGATGCGGGTCATCGGGCGCTCGTAGTCCATGAGCAGGCCCTCATGGCCGGTGTAGAACTCGGTGCGCTTGAGCTCGTCGAAGTCGGCGCCGCACGCGTCCATGAACTTCACGGCGCGGTCGATCTCGCGGGCGAGCTTCTCGTACCGGGCGTTCGCCGGGTTCGCGGCGAAGCCCTGGTTCCACGCGTGCACCTGGCGCAGGTCGGCGAAGCCGCCCTGCGTGAAGGCGCGGATCAGGTTCAGCGTCGACGCGGCCATGTGGTAGCCCCGCAGCAGCCGCGAGGGGTCGGCGGCGCGCGACTCGGGCGTGAAGTCGTAGCCGTTGACGATGTCGCCGCGGTACGCCGGCAGCGTCACGTCGCCGCGCGTCTCGGTGTCGCTCGATCGGGGCTTGGCGAACTGTCCCGCCATCCGCCCCATCTTGACGACCGGCATCGACGCGCCGTAGGTGAGCACCACGGCCATCTGCAGCACGGTCTTGACGCGGTTGCGGATCTGGTCGGCGGTCGCGCCGGCGAAGGTCTCGGCGCAATCGCCGCCCTGGAGGAGGAACGCCTCGCCGCGGGATGCCGCGGCCAGCCGATCGCGCAGCATGTCGACCTCGCCCGCGAACACGAGCGGGGGCAGCGTGGCCAGTTCTGCGGATGCCGCGTGCGCCGCCTCGGGATCGGGCCAGCTGGGCTGCTGCTTGATCGGCAGCGTGCGCCAATAGTCGAGGCCCGCGATCACGGAGGGATCTGCGTTCACGATGGGCTCGACGAGCTGTACCACTTGGAGTCCTGGAGGGTTGGGGCGCAGTGCGCGCGAAAAGGGAAACGGGCGCCGCACGCCGCGACGCCGCACCCGCCAGCCTACCGCGACTGCGGGGCGCGTTGCTCTCGGACGGTGCTGGCGTAGACGTCGACGTACTGCTGCTCGCTGAGCGCCCGGAGGTCGTACACGAGCTCGTCGGTCACCGACCGCAGGACGAACCGGTCGCCCTCCATGCCGTGGAACCGGCTGAAGTCGAGCGGCTCTCCGAACACGATGCCGACGCGCCGGATCTTCGGCAGTCGCGTGCCGATCGGCATCACCTCGGCGGTGCCGATCATCGCGACCGGCACGACGGGCACGCCGGCCTCGAGGACCATGCGCGCGACGCCGGTGCGACCGCGGTACAGCTTGCCGTCGGGGCTGCGCGTCCCCTCCGGGTAGATGCCGAGGATCCGGCCTTCGCGCAGGACACGAAGGCCGGTGTTGAGCGACGCCTCGGACGCCTTGCCGCCCGAGCGGTCGATCGGCAGCTGCCCGGCGGCCTGGAAGAACATCTTCGTCGCCCAGCCCTTGAGGCCCTTGCCCGTGAAGTACTCGCTCTTCGCCAGGAAGACCACGGGGCGGTCGACCACGAGCGGGAGGAAGATCGAGTCGATGAAGGACAGGTGGTTGGACGCGAGGATGACGGGTCCGTCCTTGGGCACGCGCTCGAGGCCCACGATCCACGGGCGGAAGATCGAGAGGAGGATCGGGCCCACCACGATGTGCTTCATGATCCAGTAGAACACCGGAGTCCTCCGTCTCGCCGTACGCCCGGCAGCAAGCCTAGCCCGCGACCCCTCAGGCGTGCTCCTCGACCCAGAGGCGTGCGAGGTCGGCCGCGCCGACCACTCCGGCGTCGTTGACGAGCTCGGCGATCACGAAGTCGGGTTCGGGGTGGTACCCGCGCGCGGGGAGGTGCTCGAGGAACGCCTCGCGGATGGGCGCGAGCAGCAGCTCCCCCGCCACCGCGACGCCGCCGCCGAACACGAACCGCTGCGGGTCGAGCACCGCCGACAGGCTCGCCGACGCCTGGCCGAGCCAGTGCCCGAGCTGGCGCAGGGCGGCGAGTGCGCCCGGGTCCTCGGCTGCGATCAGTCCGCCGACGATCGTGCCGTCGAGTGCGCCGTGCTCCTCGCGAGCTCGAGCGAGCGCCAGGCCGATGCCGCCCGCATCCGCGATCTCGCCGGCCATGCGCATGAGCGCACGGCCCGAACCGTACTGCTCGAGGCAGCCGTGCTGGCCGCACCCGCACGCGATGCCGTTCGGCACGACGCGCAGGTGGCCGAGCTCGGCGCCCGCGCCGAAGCCGCCGCGGAAGAGCCGGTCGCCCGCGACGATCGCACCGCCGACGCCCGTTCCGATCGTGAGCATCACCATGTCGCTCACCAGGCGACCCGCGCCGAAGCGGAACTCCGCCCACCCCGCGGCGTTCGCATCGTTCTCGACGACCACGGTGCCGCCGACCCGGGCCTCGAGCTTCTCGCGGAAGGGCTCGTTGCGCCAGTCGATGTTCGGCGCGTAGTACACGGTGGACTGGGCGGCGTCGATGAACCCCGCGGCGGCCACGCCGACGGCCGCGACCGCCTCGCCCTCGGAGAGGGTTCGGATCATCGCCACGACGGCGTCCTCGAGCGCCGCGGCATCCCCGGCAGGCGTCGGGACGCGCTCCGCGCGCACGATCGTGCCGAGCTCGTCGACCACTGCTCCGGCGATCTTCGTGCCGCCGATGTCGATGCCGATCGCGTGCACGTCGAATGCCTTTCGCCGGTGGGTTCGGGGTGTGGAACGCCGGAGCCTCGCCGGGCGGAACCGATTAGAGTGTAGTCAACCCCAATGCCGAGGTCTCGCGCGGCCCCGAAGCGCGTGCGCGATCCTCCCGGTGCCGAAGGAGCTACCGTGACCGAATTCGCCACAGCACCCCTGGTCCCCGCCGACCCCGACGCCAACACGACCGACCTGCTGGTCGAGCGGGTGAAGGCGACCCCCGACTCGGTGCTCTTCTCGCTTCCCACCGCCGACGGCGGCTGGAGCCCGGTCACCACCCGCGAGTTCCACGAGCAGGTCGTCGGCCTCGCGAAGGGTCTCGTCGCCGCGGGCATCCAGCCGGGCGACAAGGTGGGCCTCATGTGCAAGACGCGCTACGAGTGGACGCTCATCGACTTCGCGATGTGGTTCGCCGGCGGCGTGCTCGTGCCCATCTACGAGACCAGCTCGCCCGCGCAGGTGCGCTGGAACCTCGGCGACTCGGGGTCGGTCGCCGTGATCCTCGAGACCGCCGACCACTTCGCCCGCTTCGACGAGGTGCACCCCGACCTGCCGGGCATCCGCAACGTCTGGCAGATCGACCTCGGCGACCTCGACAAGCTGGTCGCCGCCGGCTCCGCCGTCACCGACGAGGAGATCGAGCGCCGCCGCAACCTCGCCAACGGCGCCGACATCGCGACGCTCATCTACACGTCGGGATCGACCGGCCGGCCCAAGGGCT
>DASTQT010000323.1:0-2841 GCA_035761605.1 Agromyces sp.
GAGCTCGCCGAGCTCGACTACGACGCCGAGTCGCTCCTCGACGACGTGGGCTCCGGGCGGATCGCGATCCCGCTGCCGCCCGACGCGGCCGAGCGCGCCGGCCAGCTCGCCGCACGCCTGCGCATCCGCCTCATCGAAGGCCGCACCGACACGTGGCTGCGCCATGCGGTCACCGAATCGGCGTACCTCAGCCGGCGCGTGACGGTCGACGATCCCGCCGGGCTGGCCGGGCTGTTGTCGCCGACCCAGCGCGACGGGCTGCTCCTCGCGCTCTGGCTCATCGCCGGCCAGCGACGCCGGAAGGCATCCGAGCCGCCGCTCGAGGTGCAGGTGCTCTGCCGGGACGGCGACTTCGACGATGACGACGCGCGTCCGCTCGGCGAAGCCGCCCGCGTCGCCATCCGATTCGAGGTCTCCGGCGTCACCGCACGGAAAGTCGACGCCTCGACATGGGAGGCACTCGATAATGTCGGAGGCAACGTCGTCGCCCCGGAGCCCGACGGCTTCCAGGTCGACGTCGACTGCAGGATCGAGCCCACGGTTCGCGGGGGCGCTACGGCGCCGCCCAGCGCCGTCCACCCGAGGGGAGCATGACGTGCCCGAACCCGAACCCCCGCGTATCAGACTCGCGATCGTCGACGACCACCGCATGCTGCTCGGCGCGCTGTCCGAATGGCTGCGCGGCGCGGCATCCGACATCGACCTGGTCGCCGCGGTGCCGTCGTGGTCCGAGCTCCTCGCCCACCCCGAGTTCCCCGTCGACGTCGTGCTGCTCGACCTCGACCTGCGCGACAACATCCCGATCTCGATCAAGCTGTCGACGCTGAAGTCGGCGGGCGTGCGCACGATGCTCATGAGCACGTACTCCGAGCCCGCGGTCGTGCGCGAGGCGCTCGGCGCGGGCGCTCTCGGCTACCTCGTCAAGTCCGAGCCCGTCGAGACGATCGTCGAGGCCATCCGCGCCGCGCAGCGCGGCGAGTCCTACCTGAGCCGCGAGCTGGAGGACGCGCTCGACGACGACGGCGCCGCGCCGCGACTCAGCGCGCAGGAGCGCCGCGTGATGGCGCTGTACGGCGCCGGCCAGCCGGTGAAGGCGGTCGCCTTCCAGCTCGGCATCTCCGAGGAGACGGCCAAGAGCTACCTCAAGCGCATCCGCGAGAAGTACCGCCTCGCCGGCTACGACGTCGGCACGAAGGTCGCCCTGCGCAAGCGGGCGATCGCCGACGGCATCCTGCTCCAGTCGGAGTGACGTGCGCCCCGATCGCGGCGCCGCCGGGGGTCAGTCGCCGATCGCGCCCACGGCGCCCGTGACCGAGGGCAACGGGATGCCGCGGCGCCGGCGGGCGCGGTCGAGCGCGAACGTGGCGACGGCGAGCGCGCTGCCCGCGATCGTGAACAGCAGGCCGACCCACACGGGAGCGACGTAGCCGAGCCCGGCCGCGATCACGGCACCGCCGACGATCGCGCCGAGGCTGTTGCCGATGTTCAGGGCCGAGTGGTTGAGGGCCGCCGCGATCGACTGGCTGTCACGGGCGACGTCCATCAGCCGGGCCTGGATGGTCGGCGACAGCGCCGCCGACGACGCGCCGACGAGGAACACCCCTACGCCGAGGCCGAGGGGGTGCTGCACCGTGAACGCGAGCAGCACCAGTGCCGCAGCGAGGGTGCCGAAGAACAGGTACATCGACCGGCGCACGCTCCAGTCGGCGAGGCGCCCGCCGACGAGGTTGCCGATCGTCATGCCGAGGCCGAACACGATGAGGACCACCGGCACGAGGGCGGACGGCAGGCCCGTGACCTCGGTCGCCAACGGTGCGACGTAGCTGTAGACCGCGAACAGTCCGCCGAATCCGATCGCACCGATGGCCAGGGCGAACCAGGCCTGCACGCGCGTGAACACGCGCAATTCGCGTGCGAACGTCGCGGCGGGGTCGCCGGGCTGCCAAGGCACGGCCGCCAGGACGGCGAGGAAGGTCGCGACGAAGATGGCGGCGACGGCGAGGTAGGCCACGCGCCATCCGGCCTGCTGGCCCAGCCACGTGATCGCGGGCACGCCGACGACGTTCGCGATCGTCAGGCCCGACAGGACGAGGGCGACGCCGCGGGCACGCTTGCCGGGGCCCATCAGGCTCGCGGCGACGAGCGAGGCGATGCCGAAGTACGCGCCGTGCGGCAGCGCGGCGATGAACCGGGCCGCCACCACGAGTTCGAAGGTGGGCAGCAGCGCCGATGCGAGCGTGCCGAGGCTGAACGCGGCCAGCAGGGCGAGCAGGAGGCGCTTGCGGGGCCAGCGCGCCGCGGCGGCGGCGATCGTCGGGGCGCCGACGACCACCCCGAGCGCGTACGCGGAGATCACCCAGCCGGCGGCGGCGTTCGCGGCATCCGTCGACGTCGCGGCGAGGCCGGGCAGCAGGTCGGCCGCCATCTCGGGCAGCAGGCCCATCGCCACGAACTCGGTCGCGCCGATGCCGAAGCCGCCCATCGCGAGGGCGAGGAGCGCGAGACGGATGCGGGCCGGCGACAACGTCGTCGGCCCGTCGGTAGCGTGGGTCACCCATCGATGATGCCACGACTCGAATCGATTCGACAAACGCGGGGGCGGCCACCCCCGCCGGTCACGGCGCAGGCGGACGTGTGACTCTGCCGTCAGCCGTCGTTCTCGAGCGCGGCCTCGAGGCGGTCGACCTTCGCCTCGATCTCCCCGGTGAACCCTGGGCGGATGTCGGCCTTCAGCACGAGCGACACGCGCGAGCCGTAGTCGCCCACCGCCTCGCAGGCGTCCCTGATCACGCCGAAGACCTCGTCCCACTCACCCTCGATCTCCGTAAACATCGACGTCGT
>DASTQT010000324.1:0-3344 GCA_035761605.1 Agromyces sp.
GAGCGCCTCGAACGCGGCGGCGAGACGCAGGAGGGCCGTGTCGTCGTAGGCGCGTCCGGCGAACGTGAGGCCCACCGGCATCCGGATGTCGCCCATGAGGCCCATGGGCACGGTGACGGTCGGGATGCCGAGGTGCCGCGGAACGAGGTTGCCGTTGGCGACCCACACGCCGTTGCGCCAGCCGAGGTCGGCGGAGTCGGGGTTCACGTCCATGTCGGCCGGGCCGACGTCGGCGACCGCGGGGAACGCGACCACATCGAGGCCGAGTCGGTCCATCCACTGCTCGAGGTCCCGGCGGCGAGTCTCCTCCAGGCCGCGCAGGCCCTCGGTGAGCTCGGGCATGTCGGCGAACCCGGCCCCTGGGTGCGCCCGCACCCAGTCGGGGTACTCGGCGATGTCGTCGTCGAAGCCGGTGTACCGGTCGGGCAGCGCACCCTCGGGGTGCGGGAAGATCCGCGCGCCGTCGACGTCGGCGAGCGAGTGCAGCGCCGGGTCGCCGTTGGCCTGCAGGAAGTCCTCCCACGCCCACGCCGACAGGTCGACGATCTCGCGCTTCAGGTACGCCGGGCTCACGAGCCCGCGCGTCGAGATCGTCGGCGCGCCGGGGCGGTCGCCCTCGTAGTTCGACACGACCGGGAAGTCGACCAGCACGACCTCGGCGCCCGCTGCTTCGAGGTCGCGACGCGCTGCGTCCCACAGCTCGATCACGCTCGCGCGCGTCTCGATGCGCTGCCCGGTCGGACCGCCGATGCCGACCGTGCCGCCGGGTCCGGCGGTGCCCGCCTCGGGATCCGCGTTCACGTACATGCGCGGCACCCCGATGCGCTTCCCGGCGAGCGCGGTGCGCGCGCCCGCGGCATCCGTCACCCCGGCCTCCCGGAACGACGGCGGGCGAACAGCGGATGCCGCGGGCAGCTCGATCCACGGCTGGGTGCGCCAGAAGTCGCCCCGCGTCTCCGGGTCGTCCGCGACGATCACATCGAGCACCTCGAACAGGTCGGCCATGGTGCGCGTGTGCGGGACCACGACATCCATCGTCGGCACGAGCGGCCAGTTGCCGCGCACCGAGATCACTCCGCGGCTCGGCGTGTACGCGCACAGCGCGTTGTTCGACGCCGGCGCACGACCCGACGACCAGGTCTCCTCGCCGAGGCCGAACGCCGCGAACGACGCCGCAGTCGCGGTGCCCGAGCCGTTCGACGAACCCGAGCCGAACGCGGCCGTGAGGTACTCGGCGTTGTAGGGGCTCTCGGCGCGGCCGTAGACGCCGCGCTGCATGCCGCCGTTCGCCATGGGCGGCATGTTCGTCAGGCCCAGGCAGATCGCGCCGGCCTCGCGCAGCCGCTCGATCGTGAACGCGTCGCGCTGCGCCACGAGGTGCTCGAACGCGGGGCTGCCGGCCGCGGCGGTCAGGCCGCGCACGAGGTACGAGTCCTTCGCCGTGTACGGGATGCCGTCGAGCGGGCCGAGCACGTCGCCGCGCGCACGGCGCTCGTCGGACGCGCGCGCCTCGGCGAGCGCCTCGGGATTGCGCACGACGACCGCGTTGAGGGCGGTCTCGGTGCCCGGCGCATCGTATGCGTCGATGCGCGCGAGGTACGCCTCGACGAGGCCGACGCTGGTCGCGCGGCCCTCCTCGAGCGCCGTCCTCAGCTCGGCGATCGACGCCTCGACGACGTCGAACCCCTGATCCATCCTCATCGCGGGACCTCCGTGGAATCGATTCACAGGAGATTCCGCGATCTGCAGGACCGAACCTGCGGATTCCGTCCTGTGACCTTGTGGTTGACCTGTGAACGGGGGGTGGCCGTGGGAGGCCGCGCTCATCGGGCCACCTCCTCGGCCGGCAGCGCGGGCTGCTGCTGCGTGATGCAGTGGATGCCGCCGCCGCGCGCGAAGATCGGGCGCGCGTCGACGGTCACGACGCGGCGCCCGGGGTAGGCGTCGGCGAGGATCTCGGCGGCACGGGCGTCCGCCGACGGCTCCCCGAACCCGCACGCGATCACGCCGGAGTTCACCACGAGGTGGTTCACGTAGCTCCAGTCGACGAATCCCTCGTCGTCGCGCAGGGTCGCGGGCGCGGGCAGGTCGACGATCTCGAACGGCCGGCCCGCGGCATCCGTCTGCCCCTCGAGCAGTGAGCGCAGCTCGCGCGTGACCGCGAAGTCGGGGTGCCCGGGGTCGGCCTGGTGGTGCAGCAGCAGGCGACCGGGCGACGGCATGGTCGCGACGATGTCGACGTGCCCGCTCGTGCCGAACGCGTCGTAGTCGCGCGTGAGTCCGCGCGGCAGCCAGACGGCGTGCGTCGCGCCGATCGTGCGCGCCAGCTCGGCCTCGACGCGCGCGCGGTCGGCGTACGGGTTGCGACGCGGGTCGAGTTGCACGGTCTCGGTGAGCAGCACGGTGCCTTCGCCGTCGACGTGGATGCCGCCGCCCTCGTTCACGAGCATCGAGCTCACGAGCTCGGCGCCGACGTGGGCCGCCGCGAACCGGGCGATCCCGGCCGACACCTGCCACTCGGCCCACTCGGGCGCGCCCCAGCCATTGAAGATCCAGTCGACCGCGCCGAGCCGGCCCGGCCGCTCGTCGTCGACGACGAACGTGGGACCGAAGTCGCGCATCCAGAACTCGTCGAGCGGTGCCTCGACGATCTCGATCTCCGAGCCGGTGCCGAGCATGCGGCGAGCGCGATCGAGCTCGGTCGGGTCGACGACCATCGTGACGGGTTCGAACTCGGCGACCGCGTGGGCGACCGCGGTCCACGCCGCGTATCCCTCCTCGCGTTCGGCGGCCTCGGCGCCGAGCGTGATCCCCTCGCGCGGGAACGCCATCCAGGTGCGCTCGTGCGGGGCGGTCTCGGCGGGCATGCGCCAGGTCATGCGGGTTCCTCCTGGGTGCGGGCGGATGCCGCGGCATCCGCTTCGATGATGGCAGCGGGGGCGGCCGGGGCAGCGGATGCCTCGGGGCCCGCGGATTCCGCGCCGGGCCGCTTCGCCGGGTCGCGGTACGGGTTCGTGGTCAGCCAGAGCACGGCGTAGAGCGCGCCGCCGAGCACCGGACCGACGATCGCCGACAGGTCGGCACCGCCGAGCGCGGCCGCGATCGGACCGACGTACAGCGTCGTGTTGGCCATGAGCACGGCGACCGTGGTGGCGACGACCATCGCGACGGTGCCCGGCAGGAACCATCCGCTCGAGTACCAGAACGGCGAGCCCGGTCGCAGATCGGCGAGCGCGCGACCGTCGTAGCGGTTGCGGCGCAGCAGGATGTCGACGGCGTACGCGGCGACGAGCGGACCGAGCACCGTGACGCTGAGCTCGAGCGACGCGTTGAGCGTGTCGAGG
>DASTQT010000325.1:0-11420 GCA_035761605.1 Agromyces sp.
CGCGTGGCGGGCGCCGGCCTCGAGCGCCCGGTCGACGTCGGCACCGTCGAGCGTCGCATGCAGCATGCCCGACATGAATGCGTCGCCCGCGCCGTTCGTGTCGACCACCTCGACCGGAACCGCATCGACGCGGTGCTCCGAGACCGCGCCGCCCTCGCGCGCCGCGAGCGCCACCGCGCCCTCGGCGCCGAGCGTGCAGACGACGATCCGCGCGCCCTCGTCGAGGCAGCGCCGCATGAACGGCCGCGGATCCCCGCCGATGCGGTCGGCGTTCATGAAGATCGCCTCGGCGGCGTCGATGAAGGGCCGGTGGTACTCGGCCGTGCCGTCGTAGTCGTGCACGTCGGTCCAGATCGGACGGCCGCTGGCACGCGCATCCGGGATCAGCCTGCGGGAACGCTCCGAGAGGTCGAGCACGATCGCCGCGGCATCCTCGAGCTCGGCGGTGAGCCGGCCGTCCTCGGGCGACGGCGCGTCGTCGGGCGTCGAGAGATACAGCGACACCCGCTCGCCGTGCGGCGTCATCAGGTTGAGGTGCCGTTCGGTGCGCCCGCCGTCGACCACGTCGAGTTCGAGGCCGGGCACGCGCTCGAGGATGCCGCGCAGGCGCTCGCCGTCTGGGTCACCACCGATCAGGGTGAACAGCTCGACCTCGCGCCCGAGCGCCGCGAGGCCGAGCGCCTTGCCCGCCGACGTGCCACCCACGGTCTCGTGGTCGCCGAGCGCGAACCGCATGTGCGGCACCGGTTCGGGCAACTGCTCGAGCAGCACGATCCGGTTCCACGCCGCCGGCCCCGAGATGACCACCTTGCCGCTCACGCCCGCTCCAGTCCGCCGCGTGCATCGCGGCCCGCGCTCCATCCTGCCCCGGATGGCACACCCGCGAGGCCCGCGGCCGTCGCCGCCGCCTCAGCGGTCGATGAACTGCTCGAGCTCGTCCGCGCTCACCGCGATGCCCGCATCATCGAGGCGCTGCCGCAGGAGCTCGCCCTCGTCGTGCGCGTGCCCGAGGCGCACGTCCTCGCGCACCTGCTCGAGGATCCCGCGGATCTGCTCGGCGCGCGTCGCCTCGGTGGCGCCGTCCTCGACGGGGCCGTCCTGGGTGCCGGGTGTCTCGGCCATGGTTCCCTCCATCCGGGCGGCAACCCCGGTCGGGCTCGCCACCCTCGATGCTGCCCCTCGCCGCGACCTGCGTCGAGGCGTTGACACGAGCGGATGCCGCGTGCGCGCGACCGTCGCCGCGGCATCCGCTCGTCGCTCGGGCTCAGGTCACGATCTCGTCGAACGAGTCGAGCGGCACGAACAGCGGCTCGCCCGAGTCGATCGCCTCGGTGCCGATGCGGGACTGCCCGAGCGGGTCGAACGGCACGTAGTGGTCGAGCCCCAGGCCCGTCACCTCCGCGAGGTCGGCGATCGCGACCTGGAACGTCCGGTACGCCCCGAGCACGAAGCCCTCGAGGCCCTCCACGCGCGAGCGCTTCTCGAGCAGGTCGCGGATCAGCTCGCCCTGGCTGAGCAGGTATGCGGTCGCATGCAGTCGCGTGCCCCCGTCGTCGGTCGCCGCCGGCATCACGACGAGCTTCCAGAACTCCTGCGGCACGGGCAGCCCCGCCGCGAGCAACGGGTCGTCGACGCGGAAGATCGGACCCGTGAAGACGCACGCCTTGAACCCCTCGGTGCGCGCGCTGTCGAGCAGGTAGTTCTCGAGGCCCTGCCAGAGCTGCTTGCCCTGGTTCATCTTCGAGTGCTGCAGCGCCGAGTTGGTGTAGTGGAACGTGTCGTCGTTCGCGAGCTGCGCGCGCGGCGTGACATCCGCCGGGCTCGTCGCGGCCGGGTCCCAGTTCGGATCCTCGCGGCGCACCATGTGGCCGCGGTCGATCTCGGGGTCGTCGTAGTCCTCGCGCGTGAGCTGCGCCTCGATCGGGATGCGCTGGTCACGGAACCACTTGTCGCGTCCGCGCTTGATGCGGACCGGGTGCTCGCCGTCGACGTTCACCGCGGTGAGCAGCGGCTGGCGCCGGTCGAGGTGGTACTTCACGCCGAAGTGGGTGTACCGCAGCTCGAACGGTCGCGCGGGATCCTCGTCACTCGGGTGCGCGAGTCCCGGAACGAGGTCCGCCGGGTCGCCCGGCCAGGGCGCGTCGAGTCCGTCGCCGAGGAAGGCCGGATCGTAGCCCTCGCGACCGTCGAAGAAGTCGGGCGCGTGGACGCCGTCCGACGCGGCCTCCGTCTTGGCCTGCTCCTGCGAGACTGCGGCGCCCGCCGAGAGCATCGGACGCTCGCCCGCGATCAGGCGGCGGAGCGTCTCGACGCCGACCGCGCTGTTGGCCACGCCGTACTGGCCGGCGAAGTGCAGCCCGACGACCGTGCCGTCGGCGAGGCTGATCAGCGGCGAGCCCGAGTTGCCGCCGAGGCTCGTGCAGTCGTGCGTCAGCGCCCGCCGCCCGCCGAGCGCCTGCATCACGAGGCCCGGCGCGAAGCGCTTGACCTCGTACAAGTCGCGGAAGTATCGGGCCTGGTCGTCCGGGTCGTTCCGCGAATCGTAGGCGGGGTAGCCGATGAGCGCGACGAGCTGGTCGGCCTCGGCCTCGGCGGCCGCCAGCGGCAGCGCCGACGGCAGGTCGTCGCCCGTGATGCGAAGGAGCGCCACGTCCGGTGAGGCGTCGTCGGCGAGGTAGGTGATGGCGACGACCTCGACGGGTCGCGCGTCGCCGGGATTCGACCCGACCTCCTCCTTGAAGTCGATCTCCGCGCCGTAGCGGAGGCCGCTCGTCGGCGAGCGGAGGAAGACGCCGCTGCCGTCGAACCCGCGCTGCGCCACGACCTTCGCGACGTGCCGGTTCGTCGCGACGATGCGGGCGCCGTCGTCCTCCTCGTGGACGACCCACCCGGTGCCGCCCCACGCCATCGAGTGGTTCACGAACTCGACCCGGCCGACCGACAGGACGCTCCGCTCGACGCCCTTGATGAGGGCGTCGGTGCCGGCCGGGAAGTCGGGCAGGTCCTCGAGCTCGACGCCGTCGTTGCGGACGACGAGCGGGGGGCGGCCCACGCGCCGCACGATCGCTTCGAGCGCGTCGACGCGCAGGACGCTCTCGAGCTCGCCGCCCGCGCCCACCTCGTCCACCGACCTGGGGGAGGCGAGGTCGGCGGGCAGCTCACCGCTCGTCACCGCGCGTTCGATCGCCTCGCGCAGCGCGGGCGAGTCCTCGAGCCTGCGACGGAGGTCTCCGAGCCGGCGTTCCTCGTCGGGTCGTTCGTCGGTCATGATGGCGTCCCTTCAGTCGGGCCGGCGGATGGCGCCGGTCGGGTCGGTTCCGATGGCGTCGGTTCCGGTGGTCGGTCGGATGGTTCGCCGCCTGCGTCCTCCGCGCGCTCGGCGAGCACGGCCACGGCGGGCACGAACGCGGCGGGGAGCCCGCGGCGCAGCAGCACGGAGGCCGCCGCCCCCGGGCCGCGCTTCTCTGCGGCGCGTGCGGCCGCGGCGACGGAGGCGGGCGAGCGTTCGCGGATCAGCCGCAGCACCTCTCGTGCGCTGGCGTGCTCCGGCGCCCACGCCTCGAGCTGCGCGGCGGCGCTCGCGGCGGGGTCGGCGTCGTCGAGCAGCGCCGCCAGCCGATCCGCGATCGTGACGTCGAGCGCGCGGCCCCACTCCGGCGGCGCGGCCGCGGTGCCGTAGGCCCAGGCGCCCGCGATCGTACGACGCCAGCGCTCGGCGGCGCTCGCGACGAGTCGCAGGTCGCGGTCTCGGCGAAGATACGCCGCGGCGCCCGCGAACTCCGCGAGGAGCCCGAGATCGGTGAGGCTCTGCAGGGCGAGCGACGGTCCGCTCGCGAGGCGGTCGTGCCAGGGCGCCGAGCCGGCCGGCGCGAGGTTGCCGATCGCCTCGAGCCGCTGCTGCGTCGCGGCGGCGTACCCGCCGAGGTACGCGTGCGCGGGCAGCCGCCCCATCGTCTCGACGAGGTCGGCGAAGGGCGT
Source organism: Agromyces sp. (assembly GCA_035761605.1). GTDB lineage: Bacteria > Actinomycetota > Actinomycetes > Actinomycetales > Microbacteriaceae > Agromyces. The sequence goes on from DASTQT010000325.1 coordinate 3,979, forward strand.
GAGCACCGCGGCGGAGCGGGCCATCAGGACCGTCGGGTCGGCGCCACCCTGGTCGAGCGGTCCGGTGCGCGCGGTGATCCGCTCCCACCCGCCCTGCACGGGGGCGATCGGCTCCGAGGCGGCCGTGTCCGCGGCGGCGGTGCCGACGGTGCCGGGGGTGCCGCGCGTCCAGCATCGGACGGCCGCGGCGACCGCGTCGAAACCGGCCTGCCGATGCACGACGGTGATTCCCGCGCGGTGCAGCGCGAACCTGAGACCTGCGCCCGCGAGGCTGGCGAGCGTCGGTTCGGCGATGAGCGCCGTCACGCCGTCGCGCAGCGGGGCATCGTTCCGCAACGCCTCGACGACCGCATCGAAGCGCGATTCGGCGCCCATCTCGAGTCGGCAGATCGTGTCCAGCCGCGCTGTCGCGAGCTGGACGACGAGGGGCGGTTCGTCCCGGAGCCAGCTGCCCTGCTGCTCGAGCAGGCGACGGGCCTCGGTCCATCGGCCGGATCGCCAGAGGAACGTGAGCGCCGCGTCGCCCGCAGGACTCGACGCATCGACGGCTGCGCGCGCGAACGCGTGCTGGTAGACCCGGTCGCCCTCGACCCAGTCCGACCGGTCGTTCGTGGCCCGCAGTTCGGGCACGGCATCCGGATCGACCGCAGCTCCGCGGGCCGTCGGCGCCGATCGAGTGGCCCGCGAACCGTCGCCGCGATGGCGGTGCACGAGATCCTGCGCCGCCGGCGGCAGGTCGGAGACCATCTGGTCGTCCAGGCGCGCGAGCGTCGACGGAGAGATCTCGGGAACCTCGGACCGATGCCGCATGGCCTGCAGGCGGTGGTACGCGGCTTCGACGGCGGCCCACGGTTCGGTGCGCTCGGCGAACCAGTGCGCCGCGGCGCGGTCGACGCGCGCCGACTTCGCGGGCGCCGACTCGTAGGCGAGCGGGAGCAGCACCGCTCGGAGGTCGGCACGGATGCGGACGAATCCCGCTGCCATCGGGTCGGGCTCGGCGAGCCAGTCGAGGCGCGAGAGCGCCTCGAAGAGCTCGGCGGACCGTTCCGGGGAGAGTTGCCGGAGCCCGGCGACCGGCCCGACCACGGAGCGGATCACCTCGGAGTCGAGGCGCCGGGCGATGACCGCCGGGCCGATGATGCGCCGGAGATCCGGGTCGGCCAGGCGCGTCACGAGCAGCCGATGGAGATAGGTCGCGGTCATGCCGCCGCGTCCGGCGGCCTCGCTCAACGCCTCCGTTCCGTGCTGCACGGCCACCTGCGCGGCGAGCCGGAGCGTGAGCGGGTCGCCCTTCGCGACGGCGCGAACCGCCTCCCGGGCGGCGGGATCCACGCCGAGCCGTTCGAGTTCGCGGTCCGCGCCCACGTCGTCCAAGCCGGGCAGGACGATCCGCTCGCCGACGCGTGCGTGCACGCTGCGGAGCGCATCGCCTCGACCCGCGCCGACGACGGCGATCGGGGTCTTCGTGACGTCGGCGAGCTGGTCGAGCCACGAGAACAGTCGTGCGGGGTGGGTCTCTCCGCGTGCGCGCAGGAGCTCGAGGTCGTCGAGGACCAGGAGGATCCGGCGCTGCGGGTAGGCGAGGGCGTGCTGCAGGACGAGTCCGAGGTCCTCGGGTACGCGTTCCGGGCTGTCGCCCTTGAGCGGAGACATCCCCGGGGTGGTGCCCGCCGCGCGTTGCCGCGCCTGCTGGATCGCCGCCTCGGCGCCCGGCAGCTGCGCAGCCACCTGTCGTGCGAGCTCCATGGTCAGGCCGGTGGTGTCCTGCACGTCGAGGCCCGCCCGATCGAAGTCGAATCGCGCGACGACCCAGTCGTCGTCGCGCGTGAGCAGGCGGGCGGCGACCTCCTCGACGAGCGTGGACTTGCCGGCACCCTGCACGCCCTCCACGTAGAGGGTCATCGGCGTGTCGCCCGAGAATTCCGTGTAGAGCCAATGGATGATCCGTTCCAGCTCCTCGGCGTGGTCGGGCCGGTCGCCGCGCCGAGCCGACCGAGCGGCGCCGAGCAGCTCCAGGCGTGTCGCCGCCGACTTCACCTTGGGCAGGTCGCCGCGCCGCGTGGCGTACCCGTCGGCCCGCCCGAGCCCCACCGAGAGGCGCTCGAGCGCCGCGCCATCCGCCTCTCGGATCGCGGCGTCGATGGCCGCCTCGGTGAAGATGCCGGCTCCGTCGATCGCGTCGAGGAGGTCGAGGGTCGGCTCGTCCTCGGCGGTCCGACGGCGTTCCCCGACCGCGGCGGCGAGCCGGCCCGTGCTCGCCAGGCGGTCGAGGATCCGTCGCCGCGCGACGCCGCGCATGAGCCAGGCGCGCGAGCCGGAGGTCATGACCTTGTCGCAGTCCTCAGACAGGCGCGCGGCGATCGCCGTGAGCTCGGCGGCGTCGGCCGGGCCGCGGGTGTCGCCGCCCCCGAGCGCCCGGACCGGATCGAACGGGCCGGAGAGCGCGGCGTACTCGCGCGCCCGTTCGAGGGTCTCGCTCATGGTCCGCCGTTCCCTCGCGAGTGGAGGAGCCGGAGGTAGTCCTGCAGCTCGGCGACGACCTTCGGCAGGTCCGCGTCGGCGTACTGGCCGTTGAAGTCGGCGAGGCCCTGCAGTGCGAGCTCGGCCTGCACGTGGATCTCCGCCTGCAGCCTGCCGTCCTCGTCGGCGCGGGCGCCGGTGAGTTCCTCGGCGGCGAGCGTCAGGCAGTCGAGCACGTCGGCCCGCGTGAAGCCGCCGACGAAGTCGACGACGAGACCGGGCGGCCCGTTCGGATCGGCCGCGGCCGCGCTCGAGAACTCCAGGCCGGCGAGCGGGAGCGTCTCGAGTCCCGCGATGACGAGCCGGATCCGGGGAAGCGGGAGGGAGGCGGCGACGAACGCCTCGAGCTCGAGGCGCGCGGATTCCGCGAGCGGGACGGAGGGGTTGTCCACGAAGAACCACACGGTGCGTCCGACCTCGGCGGCGGCCTCGTCGAGCGCGGCGGCGAACCGGTTCGCGCGGTCGCGCGCGGCGCCCTCGAGCGTCGCCGAATCGGCTGGTCCCGCAACGGCCGCCGCCCCGAGCCGGATCCCGGCGGCTTCGACACGCTGCGCGAGGTCGCCGATCAGGTCGGCCACCGGCTCGTCGAGCGGCACCGCGACGGCGACGTGCGCGGCCCCGCGACGCATGAGCAGTTCGACGAGGATCCGGTACGAGAAGCCGAGGCCGCGCTCATCGGGATCCGCCGGGCGACGGCGCTTGATCCGGATGCCGCGCACCGGTGTGTGCTCCTCGCCGGCGGCGGCCACCGCGGCCGCGAACAGGTCCCGGCCGATGACGAGCTGCGAGCGCTCGCCGTCCAGGTGCCAGATGGCGGTCGGCGCGATGTCCCTGGCCACGTGGCCCGCCACGGCGTCGTAGAAGAGTCGCAGCGGCACGAGTCGTCCGCGCTTGACCGTGCGACCGCGCTGTTCGACCTGGATGCCGCCCTGGTGCAGGCCCAGGAGCTGGAACCGCCGGTCGAAGCACGCGCCGCCCGACGACCCGCTCTCGGTGTCGATGTCGTGGTAGAGCCGCGAGGTGACGTTGCGGATCTTCCACGTCGTGCCGTCGCCGAGCTCGAGGTCCTCGCCGCGGGGGAAGTCGAGGAGGTACACGCGCGATCGCGACGAGACGGTCGGCGCGACATCAGGCAGCGGTGCGTAGCCCAGGTGGCGGGCGGCGGGCGTCCGCAGCGAGAGCAGTGCGACGTCGTGGCGGTCCGCGACCTCCGAGTCGCTGCGCGGCGCACGGTCCTTCCACTCGGCGTCCCCGCACTCCGAGGCGTAGCGGGGCGGCATGTGCGCCTCGTGCGTACTCCCGTCGGAGAGCACGACGCTCACCTTCGGAGGGGGCGCCGACTCGTCCTGCCCCGGTCCCTTGACCCGCACGACGTGCCACGCCGTCAGCACGAGTCCGGGGCCGACGAGGCATCCGCTGCCCGCGAACACATGGTCGAGCTCGACCCGGCACCGGAAGGTGCGCGCGCGGCCGAGGAACCCGATCGCGTCGTCGAAGTCGAGCCGCCCCGCGGCATCCTCGAGGTCGTCCTCACCGGGGGGCTCGAGACCGCGGGCGACGAGCGCCGCCTGGAATGCGGCGAGCAGGTCGTTCGCGCGGAGGTGGTCGACGCACAGGCGAGCGGGATCGGAGCCGAGCACGCCCGCGGCCGCGGCGAACGCGTCGAGATCCACCTTGGCGCCGCCGCCGTCCTGCTGGATGGCCTTCAGTGCGTCGTCGACGACCGCGGGCGCGTCACGGATGACCTCCATGAGCTCGTCGTCGGTCCACATCGTCGGTCCCCCCGGTTCCCCCCGGTCCGCCGCGCCTTCTCCTCACTCGATACCGCAGTGGGCGGGCGCGCGCAAGGGAACTGAGGGAAGTTCAGGGGAGGCCCGACTCGGGTTCAGGGTCGACCCGGAGCAGCCCGACTCAGCGGCGCAGGAGATACGCCTCGATGCGGTCGAACGCGCCGACCCACGCCTGGGTCTGGAAGAAGTCCCGGATCTCGGGCGTCGGGAAGCCCGACTGCTCGACGGTCATCAGGGTTCCGCCGTCGACGGGCTCGAACGTCACCACGACGTGGGTGGTCATCGTCGCGCCGCTCGGGTCGCTGCCCGACGACTCGGTGACGAGCCGGTGCGGGCGGTCGATCTCGAGGAAGACCTGCTCCTCGCGGAACAGCGTGTCGCGGTCGGGCCCCCAGACGGCGACCTGCTTTCCGCCGACGCGGAGGTCGACGTCGATCTCGACGACGCCCGGTTCCTCGTCGAGGATCGAGAACCAGATCTTCTGCTTCTCGGCGTCGGTGTACGCGTCGAAGACCTCCTCGGGCGTCGCGGGGAGCTCCCGCGTCATCCGCAGTGCGATCGTCTCGCTCGTGTCGATGTCGCTCATGATTCCGTTCCCTTCCTGAGGGTGAAGTAGGCCTGGAGACCGTCGAGGCGACGCTCCCAGAGCCGCTGGTAGTAGCTGATCCATGCCATCGCGTCGTCCAGACGCTCGGTGCCGAGCCGGACCTGCCGCGCTCGGCCGACCTTCTCGGTGGTGACGAGGCCGGCGGCCTCGAGCACGTCGACGTGCTTGCGGATGCCGGTGAGGGTCATGCCCGCCGGCTGCGCGAGCTCGGTGATCGTCGCCGGGCCGTCGCCGAGCCGCGAGAGGATGTCGCGCCTCGTGGTGTCGGCGAGGGCCGCGAACGCCCGATCGAGTGCCTGTTGCTGAACCATGTGGTTCAGTGTACATCACTGAACCGATCAGTTCAATGATGAGTTCCGGGCACGGTAGTGTGGCCGCATGTGGGCGGTGATCGGCGATGTCATCCCCTTCGCCGTGGGCGTCGCGCTCAGCCCGATCCCGGTCATCGCCGTGGTGCTGCTCCTGCTCGCACCGGTCGGCGCACGCGGCGGCACGCTCTTCCTCGCAGCGCGCGTGCTCGCCCTCGCCGCGCTCACCGCGGTCTTCGCGTGGGCGGCCGACCTGATCGACGACGCGGCGGGTTCGACGACACCCGCCGCGGTGCTGCGCCTCATCGTCGGCGCCGGCCTCGTCGTCGCGGCCGTGGTGAAGTGGCACCGGCGCCCGCGCGGTGACGCCGAACCCGACCTGCCCGGCTGGATGCGCGCGATCGACGGCATGGGTCCCGGCGCGGCGTTCCGCCTCGGCCTCGTGCTGACCGTCGCGAACCCGAAGGAGCTCGCGTTCGCGGCGGGCGCCGGATTCACGATCGGCGGCGCGATGCTCGGCGTCGGCGGCATCGTCGTCGCGGGCGCCGCGTTCGTGCTCATCGCGTGCCTCGGGATCGCGGTGCCCGTGATCGCCGTGCTGCTGGGCGGCGAGCGGATGGCGCCGGTCCTCGCCGAGACCGGCGCCTGGCTGCGCCGCAACAGCGCGATGGTCATGGCGATCGTGCTCCTGGTGATCGGCGCGATGCTGATCGGCAGCGGCCTGTCGGGGCTCGGATCAGCGGCCGCGGCCGGCTGAGCGGATGTCGCGGCTCACGTCACCGTCACCAGCACCCGCTGCCACCCGGTGGCGCCGTCGGGCGCGACCGGTGCGCGCTCCTCGACCTGCACGCGTCCGTCGAGGTCGACGGCCCGCACCGTGACGTAGTGCGTGCCGGGCGCGGCATCCCACTCGAGCACCCACTGCACCCACGTGTCGCGGTTCACGGGCGTCGAGACCTCCGCCCGCTGCCACGGCCCGTCGTCGATGCGCACCTCGACGCGTTCGATGCCGACGTGCTGCGCCCACGCCATGCCCGCGATCGCGGTGCGGCCCGCGGGCACCGGCCGGCCCGAGCGTGGAGTGTCGATGCGCGACGACAGCTTGATCGGCGCCTCCGCGGCGTAACCGCGCGGCGTCCAGTACGCCTCGTCGGCGGCGAACGTCGTGACCTTCAGCTCGGACAGCCACTTCGTCGCCGACACGTACCCGTACAGGCCCGGTACGACCATCCGCACCGGGAAACCGTGCTCGAACGGGAGCGGCACGCCGTTCATGCCGACCGCGAGGATCGCGTCACGACCGGGGTCGGTGAGCGCCTCGAGCGGCGTCGATGCCGTGAACCCGTCGACGCTGCGTGAGAGCACCATGTCGGCGCCGGGCTCCGGCTCGGCCATCGCCAGGATGTCGCGCACGGGCACGCCGAGCCACACGGCATTCCCGATCAGGTCGCCGCCGACCTCGTTCGACACGCACGCGAGCGTGACCGCGTACTCGTCGAGGCCCATCGCGATCAGCTCGTCGAAGGTGAGCTCCACGCGCCGACCGACCCGGCCGTCGACCACGAGCCGCCACGTCTCCGGGTCGACCCTCGGCACGGTCAGCGCGGTGTCCACCCGGTAGAAGTCGGCGTTGGGCGTGATCAGCGGCGTGAGGTCCGGCACGTCGAGCTCGGCGCCGGCGGGGATCGCCACCGTGCTGCGCGGCGCGGGCAGCTTCAGGGCATTGCGGATGGCGTCGATCGACGCGCTCGCCGCGTTCGAGATGCGCGCACCGACGCCGATGACCAGGGCGGATGCCGCCGCCACCCCGGCGACCACGAAGAACCCGCGCCGGTCGACACCGCGCGCCTCCGCGACATCCGCCCGCCCGGGCGACGTCGCGGCCCCCGGAGCACTCCGCCATCGCCGGAGCCGCCCGACCAGCAGTCGGAGCACGAGGACCCCGGCCGCCGTGCCGACCACGGGCGGCACCCACGCGAGCGTCGTCGCTCCCGCGCGGGTCGCGATCGCCGCGAGCGAGACCGCGCCCGCGACGGCGAGCAGGACCGCGCCCCACGGCGGACGCCGGAGCTCGAGCACCCCTGCGATCGCGCTCGCGACGACGACCGCCACGCCGAGGCTGCCGAGCAGCACGAGCTTGTCGGCCGCGCCGAACGCGGCGATCGCGAACTCCTTGACGGGCTGCGGCACGATGTCGATCACGAACGCGCCGACCGC
>DASTQT010000326.1:0-5772 GCA_035761605.1 Agromyces sp.
ACGATGCCGAGGCGCCGGCCCGCTTCCCGCAGGGTCTCTTCGCGAGCGGATGCCGCGGCATCCGTCGTGCCGAGCCGTTCGAGCTCGGCGGGGAGGCGCGGCACGGCCAGCCACGCCTCGAGGCAGCCGTGCTTGCCGCACGCGCAGCGCGGGCCGCCGTCGGTGCCGACCACGACGTGGCCGATCTCGCCTGCGGCGGAGCCGGCTCCCAGCACGGGGCGGCCGCCGACGATGAGCCCGGCGCCGACGCCGTGGCCGACCTTGACGAGGATCAGGTCGCCGGGGGCGCTCGCGTGCTCGGCGAGCACCGCGACGTTCGCGTCGTTGGCGACGTGCACGGGCAGGTGGAAGGCCGCGGCGAGGCGCTCCTGCAGCGGCAGGTCGGTCCAGCCGAGGTTCGGCGCGGAGTGGACGACGCCGTCCGGCACGACCACACGGGGCGCGCCGACGCCGATGCCGAGCACGCGGGCGTTCGTCAACGCGAGCAGGCCGTCGAGGAGCTCGAGCACGAGCTCGACCGCGCGTTCGCCGGTGGCGCCGTCGAGCGCGACCTCGGCCTGCGCGACGATGCCGCCGTCGAGGTCGAGCACGGCACCCCGGAACCGGGTGTGCTCGGAGAGGTCGAGGGCGACGATGTGGAACCCGGTGCGGTCGACGTCGATGAGGGTCGCGGGCTTGCCCGGACGGGCGTCCTCGCGCTGGCCGAGCTCGACGACGAGGCCCTCGCCGATGAGCTCGGCGACCAGGTCGGAGACGGTGACGCGAGTGAGGCCGGTCTGGCGGGCGACATCCGCCCGGCTCTGCGCACCCTGCGTGTACAGGGTCTGCAGCACGAGCGAGCGGTTGTGGCCGCGGGCGTGCTCGGGGAGGACCTTGCCGGAGGCGCGGAGCACGCGGTCGGCGAACAGGGGCACGTTGCCGTTCGAGGCGGGCACGTTGCCGTTCGAGGCGGGGGCCGGGGCCTGGGTTCGCGATGCATCCGTTGCGGTCACGTTTGTTAGTAAACCTTACGAACAAACTCTGCGCAAGTAGATCGGGCGATTTTTTCGTCCCTCGCCCGGGAACGAGAAGTCGCAGATGGTCGGCTCCACGCGCCATCCGCGACTTCTCGATCTTCCGGCGGCCAGGCAGAGTGCCTGCTGCCGGATCGAAGGGGCGACCTCGGCCGGGTCAGGGGGCGGATGCCGCGGCGCGCGGCCGCACGGGCGCGGCCGCCGCCGCGGCATCCCGCCGGCCGCCGATCGCGCGCAGGGCCGCGAGGATCGCGGCGAGGTCCACGAACTCCTGGAGGAGCGCGCCGGCCGTCGCGGGGATGAACCCGAACGCCGCGACCAGCATGAGCCCGACGCTCACGATGATGCCGAGCCAGATGCTCTGCAACGCGATGCGCACGGTGTCGCGGCCGATCGCGACCGCCTTCGCGGTGCGCGAGATGTCGTCGACCAGGATCACCGCGTCGGCCGACTCGCTGGCGGCCGTCGCGCCGCGGGCACCCATCGCGATGCCCACGTCGGCCGCGGCGAGCACCGGCGCGTCGTTGACGCCGTCGCCGACCATGATCACGGGCCGCTCGGCGATCGCGGCGACCTCGTGCACCTTGTCGGCGGGCAGGCACTCGGCGCGCACCCGTTCGATGCCGAGCTCGGCCGCGATGTGGTCGGCGGTCGCCTGCGCATCGCCGGTGAGCATCATGGTGTGGCGCACGCCGAGCCCGTCGAGCCGTTCGAGCGTCGCCCGCGCGTTGTCGCGCAGCCGGTCGCGCGCGAGGAGCGCACCCGCGTAGCGGCCGGCGACGGCGACGTACACGGCCAGCTCACCCGGCGCGATCTCGGTGCGTCGAGTCTCGGGCGCGTGCTCGAGCACGTAGGCGAACTTGCCGACGACGACCTCGCGCCCGCCGATCCGCGCGACCACGCCGTTCGTCGCCGCCTCGCGCGCGGCGTCGGCCTCGGCGAGGGGCAGCCCGCGCCGGGATGCGGCGTCGATCATCGAGGCCGCGAGCACGTGCGACGAGTACTGCTCCGCGGAGGCCACGAGCGCGAGCAGCTCGTCTGGGGAGAACCCCGGCTCGGGCCGGATCGCCACGAGCTCCGGCGCGCCGTGCGTGAGCGTTCCGGTCTTGTCGAACACGGCGGTCTTCGCGCTCGCGAGCTGCTCGAGCACTCCCCCGCCCTTGACGATGATGCCGTTGCGGGCCGCGCGGCTCATGCCGCCGATGAACGCCACGGGGGCCGCGATGAGCAGCGGGCACGGCGTGGCCAGCACGAGCACCTCGGCGAAGCGCACGGGATCGCCGGACACCCACCAGGCGACGCCCGCGAGCAGCAACGAGAACACCGTGAAGGGCACCGCGTACCGATCGGCGAGACGGACGACGGGCGCCTTGCTCGCGGCGGCCTCGCTGACGAGCGCCACGATCTGCTGGTACTGGCTGTCGGCGGCCCGGGCGGTGGCGGTCATCTCGATCGCGATGGGCCCGTTCACGGAGCCGCTCAGCAGCCCGTCGCCAGTGCGCTTGTCGACCGGCACGCTCTCGCCGGTGATCGACGACTCGTCGACGGAGGTCTCCGCCGAGCGCAGGTCGCCGTCGACGGGCACGATCTCACTCGGCCGCACGAGCAGCACGTCACCGGGCACGACATCGTCGACGGGCACGTCGACGAAGTGGTCGTCGGTCACGCGGTGCGCGTGCTGCGGTGCGCGTGTCAGCAGCGCGTCGAGTTCGCGCTTGGCGCGTCGGCCCGCGTAGTCCTCGAGTGCCTCGCCGCCGGTGAGCATGAGCACGACGATGAGCGCCGCGATGTACTCCCCGACCACGACGGTCGCGACGATGGCCGTGACCGCGAGGATGTCGAGCCCCCAGTGGCCGTGCAGGATGTCGCGCACCATGCCGACGGCCTGCCACGCCGCGACGCCCAGCGCGTAGATGCTGAAGATCCACGCGACGAGCCAGCCCTGCCCGGCGAGCGCGAGCACGATCCCGACGAACCCGATCGCGAGCGTGAGCGCGACCACGGGGTAACGACGGATGAGGCGGATGCCGCGGGCCATGTGCTCCATCCTCCCCCGATCCGCACCCGGGAATGGCGAAGGGGGTCGGATGCCGCGGGATCCGACCCCCTTCGAACCGGGGAGCGAGGACTAGCCCAGGCGCGCCTTGAGGTTGTCCGACAGCGTCTGCAGGAACTCCTCCGTGGTCTGGTACGCCTGCTCGGGGCCGACGAGGAGCGCGAGGTCCTTCGTCATGGCGCCGGACTCGACCGTCTTGATGACGACGTCCTCGAGCGTGTGCGAGAAGTCGATGAGCTCCTGGTTGCCGTCGAGCTTGCCGCGGTGCGCGAGGCCGCGCGTCCAGGCGTAGATCGAGGCGATCGGGTTGGTCGAGGTGGGCTTGCCCTGCTGGTGCTGGCGGTAGTGGCGCGTGACCGTGCCGTGCGCCGCCTCGGCCTCGACGACCTTGCCGTCGGGCGTGGCGAGCACGGAGGTCGTGAGGCCGAGCGAACCGAAGCCCTGCGCGACCGTGTCGGACTGCACGTCGCCGTCGTAGTTCTTGCACGCCCAGACGTAGCCGCCCTCCCACTTGAGGCTCGCGGCGACCATGTCGTCGATGAGGCGGTGCTCGTAGGTGAGCCCGGCGGCGTCGAACTGCTCCTTGAACTCCGTGTCGAAGACCTCCTGGAAGAGGTCCTTGAAGCGGCCGTCGTAGGCCTTCAGGATCGTGTTCTTCGTCGAGAGGTAGACCGGGTAGTTGCGGTCGAGGCCGTAGTTGAGCGAGGCCCGCGCGAAGTCCTTGATGGATGCGTCGAGGTTGTACATGCCCATCGCGACGCCCGAGCCCGGCGACTGGAACACCTCGAACTGCTGCGGCTCCGAGCCGTCCTTCGGGGTGAAGGTCATCGTGAGGGTGCCCTCGCCCTCGAAGCGGAAGTCGGTGGCGCGGTACTGGTCGCCGAACGCATGGCGGCCGACGATGATCGGCTTGTTCCAGCCGGGCACCAGCCGCGGGATGTTCGAGATGATGATCGGCTCGCGGAAGATCACGCCGCCGAGGATGTTGCGGATCGTGCCGTTCGGCGAACGCCACATCTTCTTCAGGCCGAACTCCTCGACGCGCGCCTCGTCGGGCGTGATCGTCGCGCACTTCACGCCGACACCGTGCTTCTGGATCGCGTGCGCCGCGTCGACCGTGATCTGGTCGTCGGTCTCGTCGCGCTTCTGGATCGAGAGGTCGTAGTACTCGAGGTTCACGTCGAGGTACGGGTGGATGAGCTGGTCCTTGATGGCCTGCCAGATGATGCGGGTCATCTCGTCGCCGTCGAGCTCGACGACGGTACCTTCGACCTTGATCTTCGACAAGGGGCGGTCTCCTTGGGATCTCGTGGGATTGCTTGGGAAGCGAGGAAGTCTCGGGGGTCTCCGACACGCCGCCTGCCAGCTTACCCCGTCGCTCGGATATCTCGACATCGAGACATTCGCGGGCCTACCCGACGCGCCGACCGACCGGTTAGGCTGCGATGCATGGCTGAACTGCGACTCGAAGAACTGAATGCGACGAACGTCGTGGCCGCGAACAACCTGTCGCTCAAGCCGGGGCAGGAGCAGTTCATCGCGCCCGTCACCTACGCGGCCGAGCAGGCGGTCGTGAACGCCGCCACCGCGTGGCAGCGCGTCGCACTCAACGGCGAACGGGTCGTGGGCTTCATCCACGGCAACTTCGACCCCGAGAACGAGCACGAGGAGTTCCGGGCCTGCATCTGGCGAATCAACGTCGATGCCGAGGTGCAGGGCAAGGGCGTCGGCCGTTTCCTCGCGCACGCCCTCGCCGAAGAGGCGAAGCGCCGGGGCTTCGATCGCATCACGGTGCTCTGGGAGCCCGGCGACGAGGGTCCCGGCGAGTTCTTCCACCGCATCGGCTTCCGCGACATCGGCGAGACGCAGTACGGCGACGTGATCGGCGCGCTCGAGCTGAAGAGCTGAGCACCGGCGCGCACAGCCCGGTCGAGGGGCGACGGATGGCGCAGCAGGGCGACGGCTTCGTCGACGCCGTGCTCGCCGTGGTCGCCGACATCCCGCCCGGCCACGTGATGACGTACGGCGACGTCGCGGCGACGCTCGGCTCGCGCGGAGCGCGAGCCGTCGGGCAGGTGATGGCGCGCTACGGGCACTCGGTGCCGTGGTGGCGGGTCGTCCGCGCGGGCGGGCGTCCGCCGGCCGGTCACGCGGATGCCGCTCGAGCGCACTACGACGCCGAGGGCGTGCCCGTCCGGTCGGTCGACGACGCCGACGGCTATCGCATCGACCTCGCCGCCTGCCGCTGGCGGGGCTGAGACGTCAGACGTCGGCCGGGGTGCCGATGCCGCCCGACCCGACGCCCGCCTCGCTGGGGCCGTCGGGAGCGTGGGCGCCCGATTCGGCGGCGACGAGCAGGCCCGACGACGCGATCGAGCGGTCCGGAGCGCGATCGGGGTCGCCGGCATCCACGGCGGACGGCCCGGCCTCCGCCGCCTCGAGCTGCTCGTGGGTCACCGGCATCCGGACGGTCACGGTGGTGCCCGCACCGCGCGGACTGTCGAGCGCGATCGAGCCGCCGATGGCGTCGACGCGGTCGGCGATGCCGAGCACGCCGGTGCCGGCGTCGAGCGATGCGCCGCCGACGCCGTTGTCGCGCACGGAGAGGACGAGCTCGTCGCCCTCGATCCGCGCGCGCACCCATGCGCGCGTCGCCTGCGAGTGCTTCGCGACGTTGGCGAGCGACTCGGCGACGACGAAGTA
>DASTQT010000327.1:0-6843 GCA_035761605.1 Agromyces sp.
TGCGCTCGCGCACGTGATCGGCACGTTCGGCGTGTTCTTCGGCATCCTGCTCGCCCTCGTCGCGGTGTCGGTGTACGAGAACCTCGCGCACACGCGCGATGTCGTGATCGATGAGGCGAGCCGGGCCGGAGCGCTCTACCGCGCGAGCTCGGCGCTGCCGGATGGCGCGGGCGACCGGATGCACGACACGATCGACGAGTACCTCCGAACGGTCATCGAGGAGGACTTCCCGCAGCAGCAGCGCCAGGTGCTGCCGACCGCGAGCGACGCGCAGGCCGACGAGCTCGAGGAGATCCTCGACTCCGTCGAGGCGGGATCGCTCACCGAGCAGGCCCAGTACAAGCAGGCGCTCGAGACCTTCGACTCGCTCATCGAGGCCCGTCGCGCGCGCATCGACGCGACGACGCTCGCGCTGCCGCCCCTGCTCTGGGTCGTGATCTGGGTCGGCGCGCTCGTCAACGCGGTGCTTATCGCGTTCATCGCGGTCAGGAGCCGGCGACTGCACCTGCTCATGGCGGGGTTGCTCTCGCTGTTCATCGGGCTCGTCATCTTCGTCACCGCCGACATGGACCATCCGTACGCCGGCGATATCGCGATCGACGCGGGCGCGTTCGAACGCGTGCTCGAACAGGTCGTCGCCGAGTCCGGCTCGGGCTAGGCCCGGGCAGGCTGCAGCCGCGCCGACTCAGCCGACGCCGACCGTCCCCTCCCAGTACCCCGGGCCGGCCGTGTCGGGCGAGGTGATCTGCCAGGCGAGCGCGCCGGGGCCCTCGTCGACGCCCTCGAGCAGGGCCGGGTCGGCGAGCCGGGCCGCGATCGCCTCGGCCTCCGCGGTCGTGACGCGCGCGATGTACAGCTTCGGCCACTGCGGCCCCTCGAGCAGCACCTCGGCGTGCGGGTACTCGCCGGCGATCGCGATGAGCTCGTCGATCAGGTTCGGCGAGGTGATGCCCTCGATGTGCGAGAACCGCAGCAGCGGCTGGTCGGATCGCAGCGCGAACGATCCGCCCTGCGCGAACAGGGGGGTCTCCATGAGCGCCTCGAACCGGTCCGCGACGCGGTCGGGCTCGAGCAGGGCCGCGTACGGCCAGCCGTCGACGAACGCGAGCCCCACGACGCCCTCGACCTCGGCGGCGTCGAGCAGGCCGCCGACCGTGGCCCGCGAGGTCGCGGCATCCGTCTCGGCGGTGATCTCGAAGGTCCACCACGGCTCGACGAACGCGTCGGCCGAAGCCGAGCCCGCGGTCGACTCCGGCGCGTCGGCCGTGAGGGTGATCGGGTCTTCCCAGTCGAGGCCGGTCGCGATCTCGGGCACGCGCTCGGCCGTGGCGAGCACGTCGTCGCGGTCGGCGTCGGACTCGATCGTGACGGTCGTGTAGCGCGGGTTCTCGTCGGCGGGCTCCATGCCGCCGATCTCGACGGACGCAACGCCCGGAAGCTCGGAGAGCTCGGCCTTCAGCTGCGCCTCGGGGTCGGCCGGGGGCTCCTCCGCAGCCGGGGTCGCACACGCGGACAGCGCGATGACGAGGGTCGCGGCGACGGCGGTGAAGCGGAGGCGGCGCGGGGCGGTAGGGCGCATCATCCGAGCATGACCGATGTTCCTGAGAGCGCCCAATCGGAGACGAGCCTCAGGTGCTCAGGGCGAGCTCCGCGTCGAGCAGCTCGAGGAGCAGCGATGCCGACGCCGGCGACGAATCGCCGACGATGACCGACACGACCCACGGCGGCGCCGACGCGGGCAGCGGACGCACCGCGAGCCCGGCCGCCTGCGGCTTGGCCGCCACGTGCTGCGGAACGAGGGCGACGCCGAGCCCGCGCTGCACGAGGTCGATGAGCGTGTGCACGTCGTTGACCGTGCACCGCACGCGCCGCGTGACGCCGTGCGCCGCGCACATCTCGTCGTTGACCGAGCGCACCGCCCACGACTCCTGGAAGTCGACGAAGTCGGTCTCGCGCAGGTCGGCCCAGCCGACCGAGTCGAGGGCGGCGAGCGGATGCTGCGGCGGGGCGAGCAGCACCATCGGGCGCCGGCCCAGCTCGGTGCGCGACATCCGCGCGGGCAGTTCGGTGCCGGCGACGAAGGCCAGGTCGACGCTGCCGTCGCGGACCCCCGCCACGAGGTCGTGCGAGCCGGCCTGCGTGAAGTCGAGGTCGACGAGCGGATGGCGCCGGCGGACGCGTTCGAGCAGCCCCGCGACATCCACGAACCCGAGGCACTGCTCGGCGCCGACCCGCAGGCTGCCGGAGAGCTCGTGCGCCGCGCGGAGCACCGCGTCGCGCGCGGCGCTCGCCTGCGCGAGCATGGTGCGGGCGTGGGGGAGGAGCGCGAGACCGGCCTCGGTCGGCTCGACTCGGCGCGTGGTGCGCTCGAAGAGCGTGGTGCCGAGCTCGTCCTCCAGGCTGCGGATCGCGGCCGACAGCCCGGACTGCGAGACGCCGCAGATCGCCGCGGCGCGCGTGAACTGCTGCTCGTCGGCGAGCGTGACGAGGTACTCCATCTGGCGCAGGTCCATCCATCGAGAATACTTCTGAATTGCATGAGCGGAAATCGTTGGACTTCTCAATCGAGGCTGCCTAGGGTGAATCCGCACCCCCAACCCCCAGGAGCGAACCGATGAAGACCATCTCCCTCGGCGGCACCGACCTCGCCGTCCCCAACGTCACGCTCGGCGTCATGCGCATCCAGCAGATGACGGATGACGCCGTGCGCGAGCTCGTGCGCACCGCCCGCGACGCGGGCATCGACTTCTTCGACCACGCCGACATCTACGGCGACGAGCTGCACGGATGCGAGCGCCGCTTCGCCGAGGCGCTGCAGCTCACGCCGGCCGAGCGCGACGGGATCACCATCCAGACCAAGTGCGGCATCGTGAAGGAACCCTGGGGCTTCGACTTCTCGTACGAGCACATCATGTCGTCGGTCGAGGGCTCGCTGCGGGCACTCGACACCGACCGCATCGACGTGCTCCTGCTGCACCGGCCCGATGCCCTCGTCGAGCCCGACGAGGTCGCACGCGCGTTCGACGAGCTCGCGGCATCCGGCAAGGTGTTGCACTTCGGCGTCTCCAACCACACGCCGGGGCAGATCGACCTGCTGAAGAAGTCGGTCGCGCAGCCGATCGTCGCCAACCAGCTGCAGCTGTCGATCACGCACGCGCCCACCGTCGCGCAGGGCCTCGCCGCGAACATGCAGGGCGTCGAGCAGTCGACGAGCCTCGACCTCGGCATCGTCGACTACTGCCGCCTGCACGACATCACGATCCAGGCGTGGTCGCCGTTCCAGGCGGGATTCTTCACGGGCGTGTTCCTCGACTCGCCCGAGTACCCCGAGCTGAACGCCGCGATCGACCGCCTCGCCGCGAAGTACGACGTGCCGGCGATCGCGATCGCGACCGCGTGGATCACGCGCCACCCCGCCGACATGCAGGTCGTGCTCGGCACGACCACGCCGTCGCGGGTCGCGGCGGCCGCGCAGGGATCCGACGTCCCGCTGACGCGCTCGGAGTGGTACGAGCTCGTGCAGACGGCGGGATACCGGGTGCCCTGACGCGAACATGCGTGCGCCGGCATACGGATGCCGGCGCACGCTCGCGGCCGTGCTGAGGGTGTTCGCCGGTCGATTCGACGGGGGCTTGCGTCACGTGATTGAAACGTGCAAGGCTGTGGATCGGTCTACATGTGTAGATCGGTCTACAGAATCCGGCGACGACGGCGGGAGACGGCGTCGCACCACCGCGATCCACCTTCGATGGAGAGGGAGAAACACGATGCAGTTGAGCCGGATGCACGACGGGGCGAAGCCCCGCTCACGCAGGCGCCTGGCGGCGCTGATCACCGGCGCCGTGATCCTGTCGAGCGGCGTCCTCGCCGCGACCGCCATGCCGGCGGCGGCGGAGGATTGTTCGGCGTACCCGTGGATGGACACGTCCACGAGCTCCGAGCAGCGGGCGAACGCCCTGCTCGACGCGAGCTCGCAGCACCAGATGTACCGCTGGCTCGTGGAGCAGCCGGCGAACACCCCCACCCGGACCAACTGGAACCCCGGGTTCGCGGGCGAGGCGCCGGTGATCTACCCGGTCCAGGTCCCATGCACGCCCGTCGTGATCTACGCCAACGGCCCCGACGGCGTCTACACGAAGGCCGGCACGACCGCGTGGCCCGGCCCGATCGCGATGGCATCCACGTGGAACCTCGAACTCGGCGAGGAGAAGGCCGTCGCCCACGGCAGCGAGTCCTTCGACAGCCGCAGTGCCGTGGTCCTCGGCCCGGGCATCGCGAGCGGGCGCACCCCGCTGTCGGGTCGCACGTCGGAGTACTTCGGCGAGGACCCGCTGCTGTCGGGCCTCATGGCCGCCGCGAACGTCCGCGGTCTCGAGGAGGGCAACCCCGACAAGCCCGTCGTGGCGAACCTCAAGCACTACGTCGCGAACGAGCAGGAGGTCGACCGCACGACGAGCTCGTCGAACATGGACGAGCGCACCCTCCGCCAGGTGTACGACCTGCCCTACGAGATCGCGGTCAAGGAGTCCGACCCGGGCAGCGTCATGTGCTCGTACAACCAGGTCAACGGCGTCTACGCCTGCGAGAACCCGATCCTCACGACGAGCCTCGGCGAGAAGGCCGGATTCGACGGCTACGTCATGAGCGACTTCGGGTCGGTGCACTCCACGGCCGCCTCGCTCGATGCGGGCCTCGACCAGGAGCTCAACCGCCCGATCTGGTACACCCCGGCACGACTCGACGCGGCGCTCGCCGCGGGCGAGATCACGCAGGAGCAGATCGAGCAGGCCGCGTTCGACGTCGTCCACACCTACATCGAGAAGGGCCTGTTCGACCACCTCGTGCCGGCGACGGCCATCCCGAACGTCTCGACCGCCGAGCACAAGGCCCTCGCCCGCGAGATCGCCGAGCAGAGCACGGTGCTGCTGAAGAACGACGGCGTGCTGCCGCTCGCGGATGACGCGCCCACCGTGGCCGTCATCGGCCAGACGGCGTCGGCCACGGCGACCGGCGGTGTGAGCGCGAAGACCGGCTGCGCCTGGTACCTCGTGTTCGCCCGCAGCACCGCGCTGAACTGCGACGCGATCGTCGACCCGCTCACCGGCATCACCGAGCGCGTCGAGCAGGCCGGCGGCGAGGTGCTGTACGCCAACGGCGCCGACCCCGCGCAGGCGGCGTCGGTTGCAGCGCAGGCGGATGTCGCGATCGTCTTCGGCCACTACACGATGGGTGAGACCACCGACTTGGCCGACCTGCACCTCGACGCGAACGGCGACGCCCTCATCTCGGCCGTGGCCGCGGCATCCGACCGCACCGTCGCCGTGGTCAACGCCGGCAGCGCGGTGGAGATGCCCTGGATCGACGACGTCGACGCGGTGCTGCACGCGTGGCACTCGGGCGAGCAGTTCGGCCCGGCGCTCGCGGCGCTCCTCTGGGGTGACGTGAACCCGTCGGCCAAGCTGCCGATGACGTTCCCGAAGTCGCTCGCCGACACGCCCACGAACACGCCCGAGCAGTACCCGGGGGTGTTCTCCGACGGCACGACGACCCGCCCCGCGGGATCGACCGAGATCCGCCAGGTGGACTACTCCGAGGGCCTCGAGGTCGGCTACAAGTGGTACGACGAGCAGGGCATCGAGCCGCTGTTCGAGTTCGGGCACGGCCTGTCGTACACCGAGTTCGAGTACTCCGACCTCGACGTGACGGTCGAGCGCGACCGCCTCGGCGAGCGCGCCGTGGCCACCGTGGAATTCACCGTGACGAACACGGGCGAGCGCGACGGCGCCGAGATCCCGCAGGTGTACCTCGAGCTGCCGGATGCCGCGGGCGAGCCGGGCAAGCGCCTCGTCGCGTTCGACCGGCTCGAGCTGGCCGCCGGCGAGAGCACGCGCGTCGAGCTCGTGATCGACTCGGCCGCGAGCAACCAGCCGTTCTCGATCTGGGACGTCGACGCCGACGAGTGGGTCGCGCCGAAGGGCCGGTTCGAGGTCTCGGTCGGCTCGTCGTCGCGCGACATCCACCTCGCCGACACGATGCAGCTGAACATCACGATGCCGGCTGCAGCGGCGAACGGTCGCGGCTGATGCGCTGATGCGCTGACACGCGATCCGCATGGACCGCGGCGGGCGTCCGACCTACTCTCCCGGGGGGTCGGGCGCCCGTCGCATGTGCGGGATCGGGTCTCGATACGGCGCTTCGCGCCTACTCGACCAGCGGGGCTCGCGTCAGGCGGTACGACGGCAGCCCGCGCCGGCGGATCAGCCACTCGGCGACCACGAGGTTCGGCAGCCAGGCGAGGAACGGCACCACGGCGTACGCGTTCGCGAACGCGGCGTCCGCATCGAAGCCGCCGGGCCCCGCGAACGGCACCTGCGCGAAGATGAGCAACGGCAGCCAGATCCGCAGCATGACGGCCGAGTACGTGAGGGCGAAGTTGCGCATCATCCAGGCGCGGTGGCTCGCGACATCCCTCGCCCTGATCGCCCGGTAGCCCTGCCAGCCGGTGACGAGCCACAGCACGCCGAGCGCGCCGAAGCCGAACAGCCCGACGAGCCCCGCCTGGTTCACGGGCGCGAGCGCGATGCCGGCGAGCGCCGCCGCCGCGACCGCGACGAGGTAGGTGCGGCCGACCCAGCGGTGGGCGAGCGGATGCCGCGTGCGGAGCCCGCGCCAGAACTGCAGCGGTCCGAGCACGAGCGCGATCCCGCCGCCGATCACGTGCGTGAAGAAGGCCACGAGCACGGGCCACGGACGACCCTCGTACCAGTCGGCGAGGCCGCCGCTCGACTCGGCCAGCGGCGCGGTCAGGTACGGCACGACGGCGAACGCGGCGATTGCGAGCGA
>DASTQT010000328.1:0-2804 GCA_035761605.1 Agromyces sp.
GAGTCGATCACCGCGGCGGTGCCCGAGGGCGTCGAGGTGCTCGTGGTCGACTCCGCGTCGGACACGACCGAGACCCGCGAGGTCGCCGAGGCGGCCGGGGTCGGCTTCGTCCGCAGCGAGGTGAAGGGCCTCTCGATCGCGCGGAACCTAGGGCTGCAGACCAGTTCACGCCCGCTCGTGCTCTACACCGACGACGACTGCGTCGCGGTCGAGGGCTGGATCGCGCCCGTGCTGGCCGGTTTCGAGGACCCGGAGGTGGGTGCGATCACGGGCCGGATGCTCGACCACACGCTCATCGGCGTCGACGCGACGCCCGCGCCGCCGCGCCGCTACACGCGCACGCTCGAGGGCCTCGACGCAGGACACGGCGCGGTGATGGCGTTCCGGCGCGAGCTCGTGCTCGGGCTCGGCGGCTTCGACCGGGTGCTGGGCGCGGGCCGAACGCTCGCAGGCGCCGAGGACCTCGACATGTTCTGCCGCGTGCTCGACGCCGGGCACGCGATCGTGCACGACCCGGCCTGCGTCATCCACCACATGAACACGCGCGTCGGCGACGACTACACCGCGCTGCACCTGGGCTATGGCCTCGGCCTCGGGGCGATGGCGAACAAGACGGTGCGCCTGCGGCTCGGAGTCGGGCTCGCCCTGCTCGCGGTGCTGGTCAAGCGCACGATCGGGCGCGCGGTGCGGCACCGCCGCGACCCCCGCAAGGGCCGGGCCGACCGGGCGATGCTGCGCGGCATCGCCGACGGGTTCCTCGCCGGGGCCCGCATGCGACTGCACGGAACGACGTTCATCGACGAGCATCCGCCCGCACCGACCCCGATCGGCGATCCCGCCGGTCGCGACACCGGGAGGACGCGATGACCCGACCGAAGCCGGCTCCGACGCCGACGGCGGAGCTGATCCGCACGCTCGACGAGAAGTACGTGGCGAACTCGATCGCGTTCGAGGCGATGGTCGCGGCGGCGACGCTCATCGTCGAGGGCGCGCCGCTGCGGGGCGCCGACGGCGCGATCGACCTCGCGGGCATCCGCGACCGCATGGAGGCCGTGACCTGGCTCGTGCCCGCGATGCGGCAGCGGCTCGCGCCGACGCCGCTGCGCCTGACGACGCCCGCGTGGGTGCCCGTCGACGAGCTCGACATCGCACGGCACGTGACGCTGCATCCCACGATCGAGCCCGACGACCCAGCCCGCGTCGAGCTTCTCACGGGTCGCCTCGGCGGCCCGATGGACCCGGCGGCGCCGCTCTGGGACATCCGTGTCGTCGAGCTCGACTCGGGCCGCGTCGCGATCGTGGCGCGCTACCACCACGTGATCGGCGACGCGCTGTTCGGCATCCGGATCGGCGAGGTGGTCGCGGGCGCCGAGCCCGCGCCCGGCCTGCCCGTCGTGACCGACGCCGACCGTGCCGCGGTGGGCGTCGCGCCGCGCACGGGCGTCGGCATCCTCGTGCTCGCGTGGCGGGCGTGGTGGGCCGAACGCGACGGGCCGGCGGCGGCGTGGCGCGAGTACTGGCGGAAGCCGTTCTCGCGGCGCCTGCGCCGGTGGGGCGGCCGCGTCATCCGCCCGCTGAAGAACGCCGTGATCGCCCGCACCGGCGAGGCCGAGCGCGTGCTCGTGCCGCGGCACTCGCGCTACCTCGACGTCGAGCTGGTGCCGGCGACGAAGCTCGCCTACAAGCTGGGCGGCACGGTGCACGACCTCACGGTCGCGGCGACCCTGCGCGCGGCCGCGGCGGTCGAGCCCGGCCGCGAGACGGTGTCGCTGCTCGTGCCGATCTCGCGGCGCACGCGCGACGACGCGAAGGTGCGCAACCACATCAGCATGGTCAAGGTGACGGTGCCGTCGGCGTCGCCGATCGAGGAGCTCGTGCCGCTCGTGCGGGAGCAGGTGCAGGCGGCGGTCGAGGAGCGCGGGCGGCGCGACCTCGGCGAGCGCGACTGGAGCGGGTACGCGACGTTCATGACGTGGGGCCGCCAGCGCCGGTTCTTCGGGCCGGCCCCGATCGAGACGGTGACCGGATGGCCCGCCGGCGACCCGCGCGACGACCTCGCGTGCCTGTCGTGCGCGTACGGCGACCGGCTGACGCTGTCGGTGACCACGCGCGCGTCGACCGACATCGACCTCGTGATGGCGACGATCGCCGATTCGTTCACCGCACGGGTCGCGGCGACCGCGGCGGCGGCGGGGTGATCCGGATGCCTCGGCTCCCAGGCGTCGCGCAGTCGATGCTCGACCTCCGCACGTACTTCCACGCGCTGCGCCTCGCGCACTTCTCGAGCTACTCGCACGTGCGCCAGGTGCGCAGGCTCGACCTCGGCGAGGGCGTGTCGATGGCGCCGAACGTGTCGTTCCGCAACGCCGAACGCATCCGGATCGGCGGGGGCACGCACATCGGCGAGCACTCGGTGATCTGGGCGGGCAACTCGACGGGGCGGATCGTGATCGGCGAGAAGTGCCTCTTCGCCCCGAACGTGACGCTGACCGCGTCGAACTACGGCATCGTGCAGGGCGACGTGGCGATCATGGACCAGCCCAAGGACGAACGCGACATCGTGATCGGCGACGGCGCCTGGCTCGGCGCCAACGTCGTGGTGCTCGCGGGCGTGACGATCGGCGAGGGCGCGGTGGTCGCGGCCGGCGCGGTCGTCACGCGGGACGTCCCGGCGCAGGCGATCGTCGGCGGGGTGCCGGCGAAGGTCATCGGCGAGCGGCCGACGGCGACCGCTGCGGCAGCGGCAGAGGCGGCGGCGTGAGCCGGGGCCATCCGCTGGTCGTCGAGGCCGAGCCCGCGTTCCG